>JBBTZY010000063.1:0-8729 GCA_038061115.1 Patescibacteria group bacterium
CATTATTAATAAAGAATTTTTTATTTTTATGATCTAGTGATTTAATGTTCTAGTGAAAAACTCTTACTCTCCACTCTTACCTATTGCTTTCTCCCCCGCCTGAAGCCAACCCGATTTTAATTTTAATTCAAAAGTGGTGCTTGCGGTAGAATCGGAAGTATTAGAACTTGATCCAGAATCTTCATCATCAAGCCCTCCACCTATACTAACACCAGCCATTTCCACCTCAGCCCAAATATCTTTACCTTCTTGAAAAACTAAAAATTGTTTAGCTAAATCGCTCACAGTTTTACCTTCTGCCCCTAGCACAAAATTACCTGATGATTGAAGTGAGAGTGAAGTAAAACTCACATTAGGCATTATCAAACCCTCCAAAGTATCAAAAAACTTCAACCAATCACTGCGCGAGGCCAAAATTTTTGTAATCACTTTCATACGCCGTCCAGTTAATTTTAATTCATTTAATTTATTATTAAAACCTGCAATCTCTGTATTTAAAACTTCTGCTTCACTCTGCAAATCAGCATACTCCGCCTCCTTGGCTGATTTTAAACTCAATAAAATCGCGTAGCCGATAATCACTACGAGAATCGCCGCTCCAGCCGCTGCCAAAAAATGAACACCAAAACGCTTGGCCTCTTCAACTGGGCGCGATTCCATTGGCAGTAAATTCACATCAAGCACTACACCCAAAGGCACGCCATGATGAGTTGGAATACCTAAAATTTTACCAATTGGACTTTTACTTATTTCCTCATCATTTTTTTTTGCTACCGATTTAACTTCAGTGCCTGGTGATTCGTCTTTATTTAACCATGCTTTAATTTTAGACCACAAACCTACATTTATATTAAGTTCAGTCACTTTATCTTTAGATGATAAAACCGCATCTGGCTTTACCGATGTCGGCTGGGGCGGATGTGATAATTCTTCCTTTTCGCCCACACGTAACTCATTTGGTAATAAATTGGGATCCATTAGTTAATAAAAATAAGAGTTGATAGTAAAAATATATTTATCATTCCCTCCTAAATGAAAATACAGAAATAATTGTCTCGAATCTAGAATCAAGAATTACGAATCAAGATAAGTACAAATAACATTCGTGATTCTTAATTCGTGATTCGTGATTCTAAACAAAACTTATTTGTATAATACTTTTATTATTATTAAAATTAAGATGATTTGATTTCGCGCATTGCCAAGCCCACCGCTGTGCCAAACCGCGGACCTAATTCTTGTAGCACACCTTTTATATCAGTCGGATACGAAACGGCCGCCCAAGGGTCGCCAATAATTACTTTCACTTGAAAAAGTGTAGCCAAATAATCAGATAAATTGGGTAGCCACGCACTGCCACCAGTTAAAATTATTTTTTCAAGTGGTGAAGTGCTTTCCACGCGGTAAAGCGAGAGGGCGTATTTAATTTCATTAATGATTGGTGAAAAAGTATTTTCAATTACCTTACCCACTCCGCCACTGCCCGCCCCGCCAGAAATCATACCTACGTCGCGCTTGAATTGTTCGGCTCGATGTTCATTCACATTCAAACTTTGGGCAATCGCTTTGGTGGCTGTTACTCCGCCCACATCAATACTGCGATTTAAAATTGGCACATGATCTTCTACAATTACTAAATCAGTCGTCAGCGCGCCAACATCTAATAATAATGTAACTGCCGGATCAGAACCAAGTAGTGATCGCTCCAAGGCAAAGGCCTCAGTTTCAAGTGACAGTAATTCTAAATTGGCGGCTTGAAAAATATCTTGATATTTTTTTACCAAAGTGCGCGGTGCGGCAGTGAGAAGCACACGCATAGTTTTATCTTTTTTATTACTAGCCGGCGCACCTACCTTATCTTTTAAAATTTTCCAATCGAGCACCATTTCTTCAATCGGCAAAGGAATGATTTTTTTTGCTTCGTAAGTTAATGCCTGCCCAACTTCTTTTTCATTCATTACTGGCAAGGTAATTACCGAACTAAATACGGAAAAAGTTGGCAAGGCCGCTATCACTTTGCGTGATTTAGTGTGCGACTCGGCACAAATTTTCGCGACGGTTTTAGCAGTACGCGCTACGGTTTCGTGTACATCAAATTTAATTTCATCCACTGGCAATTCAGCAAAGCCGTAGGTAAGAAGTGTCGGCGTGCCAGCACGATTTTCCAGCTCCACAATTTTAATGGAAGCCGTACCCAAATCAACGCCTAAATAAGAACGAGTTTTATAAAAAAAAGACACGATGGTTGAAGTAAGGAATTATCACTAGAACATTAGATCACTAGATCATAAGAACAAAAAGTTTTTTATTAACAATGTTCTAATGTTTAAGTGTTCTAGTGTTTAATAAATAAATTTCGGATTTTTGAAAAATCAGTCATTCTCAATTTATTATACCATTAATACATTAATTACTAAAGTAAAACCTTATTGTCGGCTAAAAGTCGGCAGCCCTTTCGCAAAGTCAGCAAAACCGGGCGGTGGATTCAACTGCATTCGTCCATCGGCTTGAAATAATTCGGCTGGTTTTTTATCAACTGAACTAACATATGTCCTATTTAAGAAAAACTGCCGCGCAAACACGCTACCAGTCACCATTAGTTTGTTAACACTGCAATCACCAGCGTCATAACAAGTATTAAAACGACCACAACCTTCTGGCACAGGATTATCATTAGTCGGAACACATGAAATTAAATTATTTGGATTTCGAGTGCCAAGCACAATAAAATTACCATCCACCCGGGTGACACTGGAGTCAACTTTAACATCACCTAAAACAATCCACACTACCGAAGCTAATCGTTTATTTGATATATTTCCGACAATAATTGGTTCATACTCAATATTATTATTTATAATTAAATTACCTTTTACTACTATCGTACCAGCACCTAACTCATTAGCGGCACCATTCTTAATTTGTAATACATCACTAACAGTCATATCACTTGGTAATACATAAACTTTATTTTTTAGTGACTGGCCTAAAAAAGTAAAGTCATTAACTTCTGCAACTTCATGATTATAACGATTGTGAGTTGTGCCAGTAACTCGCGTAATTAAATTTTTAAAATCAAACCTACCTAGTTTAAAACTAACTGGCCGATCACGATCTATACATTCAAAGGTTGTATTATCAACACACGCTTTAGTGGTCGGTATCTCCAATCTATACGTAGGCAAGCGACAATCAGTAGAGGTGTTACTTATACACGCCCTGAAACGACTACTAATTGTTTCCTTGGATTGAATTAAATACTGGGCATTGTATTGGCCACGAGGTGGCGGCAAAAAGCTGGTAAATTTTCTCGCAAAAGCATCGCCACCTTTAACTTGTAAATACGGCGCCAGAATTTCACTGCCCGGATTAAATAAAATCCAACCTGTACCATAAGCATTTCCCGCCCCGCCACCGGCATAATGCCAAGCCCAATTCTTATCAACTGGTGGATATGAATCTCCAGCTTGAGTTGTACCGCCTAAAATAGCTTCTTCAAAATCAATTATTGTACCATAATTAATATCCGGCGCATTACAAGTATTAGTATTTTTACAACTTAAAGATATCCAACCCTTATCACCTAAATTAACTATCTTAGCCCAACCTGATAATGAAGCGGTTAAAGCGTCATCACATTCTGGATCAGCCGTTATACCATCTTGGTTAAAACAATTAAAAGTAACTTTTTTATTACCCGCTGGGTGGATGCCATCACATCCTAAAGTATTACCAAAACAAATCCACCCTAAATTACTAGACCATGCCCAACCCGTGATTTCTTTATTATCATTACTTATCTTTACTTCCAAACCATATTGGGAAGTAGAACAAGAGCTAATATTTGTAATAGGGTTAACAATATTACTGCAACTTAAAGATACCCAACCAGTTGTACCACTCCACGCCCATCCTTTAATTTTAAAAACCCTATTTTGCACCTGTTGGGCTAAAACTGGTTTTAAAAAAGTAAATTCAGAAATTTTTTGGCCAATTTGTTGCCCAAAATTATCAAAAACATTATTAAAAAACAAAAAACCCACCCCAATTATCAAACTAAGGCAAAAAAATTGAAACCAATACCTTTTTCCCCTCCAAATTTGTTTCATACCCAGAATATCAACTTCGCTCCACCTAACTCAGACAAGCGATGGTTAAATATTTTAAGGATTAAATTATGATTAAAATTAGGTAACATAGTGAGAGTATTATTTAGGCGGAAACAAGCTTAAGCGAAGTTGTATTGCTGGGCATATTCAAATTAATTATAACATTTTTCCCCAATCACTACAATAATTGCATAATTGAACAATCTAAAAGCAAACATCTATTACATATGCTATATATAATACATATTAATATACTAGCATCTACCAATAACTCCACAACATCAGAACAAAATAACCACCTACACTAACCAATAACACCATCTGCTCATTATGTCCGGCCGGACATAATGAGCAGATAATTATATATTTAACTTTTTAAATAAATCGGTAGCATAAAATACATTTACCCATTTATCTATTTTTTGTTCTTTAATAAATTTAATCATAATATCGCGGGCATCGCCATTTGATATCCACACACTCTGCTGTAATTTTTTAAAACTAGCTTCTTTCAATAATTTTCTAAACAAAACTCTAGCTAAACGCGCTGTTTCGGGAATATCAAAAATCACTACAGTATATTTATCTGACATCTTTTTAGTTTGCAATAAACTATTTTTAAGCGCTGCCATTTTTCCCTTGTCGGTTAAGCTAATTATAACTTTATCGCCTGTCTTATTGATTTTAATATATTTACGTCTATTTAAGGAATATAATAAATTTCTAGTTTTCTTTTTGTTCTTAAAATATTTTAAATAATCTTTCCATTCGCGATTACTCTCATAGTGATAACCCCAATGCTTAAAATTATTAGTCCAATTATAAAACTCTACCGCCGCCAAACCACTAGCATACAAGGAGGTCAAGACAGTATTAGAAATGGATTTACTTCGTTTAAGCATATTAGCAATAGGTTAACTATAACAAGCAGATTTTTATTAGTCAATTATGTCCGGCCGGACATAATTGACTAATAGGATTTTAGGTGATTATTCTTAATGTTTTATTATGGAAATGGCAAAAAACACAACAAAAATACTACTATTGACAGAAATTGACAAATGTTGTAGTATGTATAGTTAAATGAGGTATAATAGAAGTATAAATCCGAAATCCCCGCCTCATCGGCGGACAAGCGAAATCCGAAAATAAAAAATACAAAATAAAAACCCATAGTTATGGGTTAGATAAAAATAAATCCCTCCCCCCTCTGGGTACTCCCTTTTATTAAAGGGAGAATAAATAGCCCTGGACGTGAGGGGAATTGAACCCCCGAGATCCGAGTGTCAATTTCGAATTCGAAAACCATTCCACGCCCAATGCAATGACATAATATCATAAAAATATACTAAAATAAACCAAAAATCCGCTAAACAGCGGACTATGGTAAATCTCAGAATGATTTTAAAAATTCGAAATTGACACCTAAATAAAGAATAGCACATCTTAAAATCCTGTCAACAGCTATTTTATCTTAGCGTTGTGGATAAATAAATTATTTATACACAGAGCTAAAATAAAATTTCACAAAAATAAACCCCGTAAAATCTGCTGATGCAGATCACGGCGTAAAGTCGCATAGCGCGACCACGCCGCACACGGGACAAGTCACAAATCAAAAACGTATAAGGAGAAAAAATTAGTGTTCTTTAACAACCTGATTAATAAAATTATAATCGCCAGTGCGGTACTAGTAGTAGCGCCCGAAGCACAAGTTTTGATTCAATCCTCTACCCACGCCCAAAAGGCATGGCTGGTGGAAAAGCATACACAAAATTATCAATTTCAATAACTAATTAAAAGGAAATTAACAAATGAAAAACGCATTTAACTATATAATGATAGTGATCTTCATGGTCGCGATATTGATAATGCCGACACAAAGCAAGGCACAAATTGACACCACTTCACTGGGTGGAATGAAACTCATTGCCTGGCATCCGGCTATTACACAAGCATGGCAATATGTTTCAGATACCATCTACAATAGTAAAAGAAGTCGATGTGTTCATTACAACTCAACGAACACTGACGCCTCGGTTACTTATGAAATTAACTATGACACATTAAGAAACGTGCCTGGTAGTTTTCAGGTGATTGCTATGTTGTCACAAAATAGTACAGCCCCGAGTGTAACCTTCAAAATTGAATTTATAAATGGTGATACTATTCAAAGCACTTACGCGCCAGTTATACCGAAAACTGACAACTTTGAAATGTACGATCCTCACTCTGTTAATTCTGACGGTCCTAAAAAATTTAACTGTATGCGTATTACTCTAGGATATTTCTTCTCAGGCGCTGGCTCAAATAACTTATTCCTAGCTCAAATAAGAGGTATTTATGGGCAAGGAGACACAGTATTATTGGAAAACTTTAAAGTGCCACCAGTATTCAATATATCTAGAAATACTGTAAACTTTGATACCATTGCGATTGGTAATAGTTTAAGTGATACTTTAATGGTGACTAACACTGGTGAAATCAAATTGAATCTTATCTCTGTCACATCAAGCAACACTTCATTTAATGTTTCACCAACATCAACGATTGCGCAACCATTTCAAAGTACTATATTCACGCTGAACTACTCTCCTACCCAAGCTGAAACAGTAACCGCGAATATTATTTTTACTCACGACGGTGAAAGTTCGCCTGATACAGTAGTGGTAAGTGGCGCGGCTTATGTGCCTGATTCAGTTACAATAATGTCGTTCAAATGGGAACCGGGTTGGCAAATGATATCATTACCGGAAATACCTCACCCTGAATCATTTGTACCAAACGATGTTTATGCTTACGAAAGAGGGTACAAACATTATGATACTATGGAAACTGGTAAGGGTTATTGGTATAAAATGATTGATAGTAATTTAATTTACTTTGGTCAACCATTTGATGAAGCCACAATAAACCTACTACCAAAATGGAACATAGTTGGTGGAATATCGTATTCGGTAGCAGTTGGAGATTTGATAGTGCCATCTAATATTACTCTGGGAAACTTTTATGGTTACACAAACCAATATGGTTACCAAGTAGCTGACACTTTAAAACCCGGTAGAGCATATTGGGTAAAATCAAGCGATACTGGACAAGTGGTAGTAACTGTAAAATCGTTACGTGAGATTGCCACGTCGCTCGCTTCACTCACTTCTCGCAATGACAATTGGACAAGAGTAAGGATTATGGATGATGGAGAAAGGCCACCGGCACCACCCAGTGGTGAAATCCGAAATCCGAAATCCGAAATACCAAAAGAAACCACTCTGTTGCAGAATTATCCAAATCCATTTAACCCTTCAACGAGTATTAAGTTCGAAGTCATTAGTTCGCAGTTTGTGACTTTGAAAGTTTATAATATACTTGGTGAAGAAGTGATGGAGTTAGTCAATAAAGTCATGGAGTCAGGTAGCCACGAAGTAACTTTTGATGCTTCAAAGCTTAACTCTGGTATTTATTTTTACCGATTGCACACGGTGGAAGAATTAATAACTAAAAAAATGTTACTTTTAAAGTAACGGGCTTATTTTTCAAAACAACAAAGCCGATGTATTTAACACGTCGGCTTTTTTATATCCCCAGTTGACACAATAAACTATTTTATAATTTCGAACAAAATATATCAACCACCTGTCCGCTAGAATTAATTTTTAAACCAGCAATAAACCTATCGCTAGTGCATATCAATGGAGTACCAGTAGTATTCTGTAGCCATGAATTAGTCCCCCATTTATTACCATCAGCTACTATATCGCCACCTTGCACAGTTAGTGAGCCGGGCTTAGAAGCAAGCCCTTTCCAAAAAGATAGGAGCTTTAAATTCTGGTCGCTCCGCTGTAAAGCATATTCAATAGTATCTGCACCTCCCAGAAGTGGAGCTATTGCAGTATCAATTACACAATTTTGCCCGCTGCTATCACAAGCTTGCGGCAAATCAACCCGCTCCCACTCCGCACCCCCGTTGGAAGTAAGTAAAAGAAAACGATTACTAGAACTATCTGCTCCACTTATTAAAATAGTTTGACCATTAGCTCCTACCCATACATCATAAAAATGATAACTAGCAGAATTGTAGGATGTTCCACTTACGCTAGGATTAATAGTTTGCCAATTCCATGTATCACTAGTGCCACTTCTACTTCTATTGCCCACTATAATATTAGTCGATGATTTCCCCGTATTCGCACCATCAGTATCAACACCTTGTGAACCAACTAAAACAATACAATAACTACACTCATCCGAATTATAATTTACTGATATAGCTTTAGGTATAATAAAACCATTATCAGAATGGTTATACTGTGTGGCACCTGTACCCCCAAAATTCTTTCTTATAGTAGTTTTTGTGCTTCCAGTTATATAAATATAACCAGAAGTACTGCCTGATATATCAACTAAGGTGGTACTAAACGAAGCGCCATAAGGCCCACCCCCAGATGTAAATTTACCATTATTATCCAAATCCATAAGTATTAATTGTGTATTATTATTTGTCGCTACAATTAATCTGTAATTACTCCCCATGTTTAAACCTAAAATTTTAGCACCAGCATCTATATTATTATTATTATAATCATTAATGGATGGGTAAATTGAAACATCTGTTATGTTGGC
>JBBTZY010000064.1:0-15427 GCA_038061115.1 Patescibacteria group bacterium
CAATTTTTACTTGCGTTGCGCCACGAGAAATATTTGAATTTACAAAAGTGTTGTTTTTAACCAGGGTTAAGGTGGGTGTCAAAGCAGTCAGCGCGTTAAAGGCATTTATTCTTTTACTAGTAACTGTTTTGCCATTTAGTGAAGATAATGTATCACCAGTGTTAAGTATTACATTTTTTACGTTGGTATAAGTTAAATTTGGTTTAGTTCCCCAAATCAAAGCGGCTAACCCAGCCACGTGTGGTGTGGCCATTGAAGTGCCATTCATATACTGATAAGATTCACCTGAAGAAACGGAATCAATCATTTTAATATTATCAACATAACATCCAGTATATGAAACAGGGTTTGATTCGTCAGTAATCCAGATAAATTTAAATTGAAAATTGTTCATTGTATAATTCGCCAAATTATATTCCTTTGCGTCTGAATTATTACCAGAAAAAACATCAATTATATTCCAACTCGTGCCATTATAAAATAATAAACCTAAAAAATCATATCCTTCTTCAATATTGCATTGATATTCAAAATTCAAATAACTATCTGGCTTTCCACTTAAATTAATCACAGATGATTCTATGGTTGAAAAAATATTATTTTGGTAATTCCCCCAGTTTGCATGGTCACCAATAATAACTTTGTTCGAGCCGTTAATGATAGATTTTGTTCCCCATGTATTGTTTCCTGATTGTGTAAATTTAGTTCCAATACTGGGAGGGGTAACATTCTCAAAATTCTCATCAAAAATCCTATATCCTTCTGTACTATAAATATTTGTCCCCGGTGCGCCAAGGTCAACAGAGGTTGTTCCGTAATTTGAAAAAGTGGCTAAATTATCACTTTGATTAGTAGCCGCAACTGAAATAATATTATCTAAATTATAATCTGAAGGATAACGATGAATATTTTCGTTGTTGGTTGAATCATTCCCAGCGGCGGCAACAAAAATTCCTCCTGTATTTTTAAAGCGTTTAATAGCATCAAATTCTGTTTGTGAGAAAGTAGTTCCTCCAAAACTAGCGTTTATTACTTTGGCGCCGTTTTGAATAGCAAAATCAATAGCTTTTATTTCCGAAGCGGTATTAAATCCAAATTTAATAGCCATTATTTTTGCTTGCGGAGCTACGCCGATTATACCCTTATTATTTTTAATCGCAGCTATAGTTCCAGCTGTATGTGTGCCATGAGATGATGTAGTTGGTAATGGCGTTTTGTCATTATCTTCGTAATCATAACCATAGTTACAACCACCTAAAGGGTTACCATTCTCATCTTTACAATTTAAACCACTCCACATATTGGCAATCAAATCTGGATGGTTATAAGCAACACCAGTATCAATAATAGCTACTATGGTAGAAGAATTTGTACCTTCGTTTATTGTCCATGCTTCAGGCGCGTCAATATCCGCGTCATTTGTGCCAATAGTGCCGTTAACATTTTGTCCAGTGTTATTTAATCCCCCATAAAAGACCCCAATTAGTATCGTTTGTGTTAATATCTGTTAAATATCGCTTATAGTTTGGTTCAGCATATTCAACACGAGGATCATTTTTTAGTTCAGCTATTTTTTGTTCCACAGATTCCTTACCGTTTGTTTTGAGTACAGTTATGTTGGCGGAAGAAATATTTTCTTTAGTTACAAGATTCTTACTTATAGCAAAATTTTCAATACCAGTTGTTGAGTTGCCTTGTTTTAAATTAAAAATATTGTCTTTGAATTTTACAAGAATTTCATCTGGTACATATCCAATCTCTTTATTTGAAGTATTATTTAAAGATTTTTCACTAAGTTTTGTAAATTCTCTTAGGTCGTTTAATGTTTTAGGAGGTATTTCTTGGTTGGTGATCTGGTTAGATTCTAAATTTAATGGTTGTTTACGAATAAAATCACTACCTGTCGCCGCGCGGGAAATCAATGGTAGTGGTAGTACTATCATTAAAAAGAGTATAATAGCTATAATTTTCTTCATGTAAGTTAGTTTGATATAGATAAGCGAACAAAAAGGGCCACCCGCTTATCCCACCCAACCTTTCGGCTAGGGATCAGTGAAATGGCTTAGATAAGACAGATGACAATCCCTGCATTTCACTGGTTTTTGCCATACCTAGAGTTAAATTTCCACTAAGGTTAGGCAATATTTAATTGACGCTTTATCATACATCTAAAGAGTATTTTTTGTCAAGCGTATTTGTAAATGATAAAAGCTACTACTATATTATGCCTTATTGTGGTTTTAGGCAAGTTTGAATATGTTTTATAATTTTGTTGTAATAATAGTGTAAAAATGTTATAATTTAGTTATGGATTATACGCATAAAGATCTATCGACCTCTATTTCAGCTTCGGCGAAGCGGAAGTTTCGCTCCAATGTGGTGGTGTGTTTGATTAATAATAAAAATGAAGTTTTACTCGTGCACGGTATTGATAAGCCAAATATTTGGCATTTGCCACAAGGCGGAATTGAAACCGGTGAATCAGTGATTGAAGCGGCCGGGCGCGAATTAAAAGAAGAGTTGGGGGTGCATGGTTTCGAAATTGTAAAATTGGTGCCGGAATTTTTTGTGTACAGTTGGCCTGAACATGTAATTGAAAAGGGGCGCGCCGAAGGTAGAAAGCCATTTGTTGGTCAGAAACAAGATTTAGTAATCGCGCGGCTTATTAGTGAACAAATAATTTTCAAAACCGATAATCGTGAAGTGTTTAAATTTAAATGGGTATCGATTGATACTTTGCCAGTGGAAATGCATAGCTCAAGGCAAGATTTAGCGCTGAAGTTGAAAGAGATTTTGGATGGTTTGTTTTAGTAAGAGTTAATTATTAATAATTTTAAATTTACAATTTTAAATCAATTTTTAATGAATTAATTTTAAAATATTTAAACATTTATTAATTTAATCATTGAATAAAAATTTAAAATTGAAAATTTGATTTTTAATTGCAAATAAGATAAAATTCATTTATGATTCGACTTCGTTTTGCACCTTCACCAACTGGTGAACTTCATATTGGCAGTGCTCGTACCGCACTGTACAATTTTTTATTGGCGCAAAAATTAGGCGGTGAATTTATTCTTCGCATTGAAGATACTGATCAAGAAAGATTTGTCGAGGGTAGTCAAGATAGAATTTTAGCTGGGCTCAAATGGTTGGGGCTTAAATGGCAAGAAGGGCCTGATGTGGGTGGCAAGTACGGCCCGTATGTGCAATCAGAGCGATTAACTTTATATAAAAAATACGCTGACGATTTAATAACCAGCGGCGCGGCCTATTATTGTTTTTGTACTGAAAGTAGATTAAGTGAATTGCGAGCCGAACAAGAAGCCAAAAAATTAGCACCGCGCTATGATCGCGCTTGTTTAAAATTATCAGCCGAAGATGTTGATTTACGTTTAAAAAAAAGTGAGCCGTTTGTTATTCGTTTAAAAATTCCCGAGGGCACCACAGTATTTCGCGATATAATTCGTGGGGAAATGTCGATTGATAATAGTACGATTGATGATCAAGTGCTACTCAAATCCGATGGTTACCCGACTTATCATTTAGCTTGTATTGTAGATGATCATTTAATGGAAATTACTCACGTGGTGCGGGGTGAGGAGTGGTTGCCATCAACTGTTAAACATATAATTTTATATCAGGCTTTGGGTTGGACTGCGCCGGAATTTGCGCACTTGCCCAATATTTTAAATAAAAGCAAAGCCAAACTTTCAAAGCGCAAAGATGGCGAAGCAGTGTGGCTTCAAACCTATCAAAAACAAGGTTATTTACCAGAAGCAATGGTGAATTTTTTGGCTTTTATGGGTTGGCATCCTTCGGATGAGCAAGAATTTTTTGATATTCCTGAATTGGTAGAATCTTTTTCTTTAGAGCGAGTGCAAAAAGCCGGCGCAATTTTTGATACGGAAAAATTAAAATGGTTTAATGCTCAGTATATTAAAAAATTATCAGTTGCTGATTTAGATCAGCGTTTGCAAGCTTGGTACGCGCCGCTTATGGCTATGGGGCGACCAGTTGCCAATACTTTAAGTTTAACGAAAGTTTTGCAATCACGTTTGGAAATTTTAAGCGAGGCCACGGCTAATGGCGCTTGGTTTTTTTCTTCAGAATTAAATTTAGATAAAAATTTATTGGTATCAGCCAGTATTGATACTGCGGAAACAATTAAAGCGTTGGAATATTTTAAACAAAAAATAGTAGAGATGGGGGAGTGGGAGGCAGGTAAAATTAAAACAGATATTTTAGCCGCGGCCGAAGCCGATGGTTGGCCAAGAAAGAATTTGTTGTGGCCCGTGCGGGTAGCGTTAACTGGTGAGAAGTTTTCACCTGATGTGTTTGAAGTGACGTGGGGGCTTGGTAAAGAAGTTACAATTGAAAGATTGTACCAAGCAATAAAAGTTTTACAACAATAAAAAATTTTGATACATAAAAATCCTAAATCCTAATATCTAAACTCTAAATAAATCCCAATACTCAAAATCCAAAAAAGTTTAAAACATTTGAATTTAGGGCTTTGGATTTATTTAGGATTTCGCCTGCCTGCCGGTAGGCAGGGATTTCGTGCTTAGGATTTTAAACAATTAGTTTATGAAAAAAATTATTTATCTACTTATCATCATTACCATCTTCGCGTCTTTATCCAATTCCACTTGGGCGCAGAGTTCTGATATCAACGCGCAAATTTTAGCTAAACAAAAACAATTAGAGGAGTACAATAAAAAAATTGAGGCCTATCAAAAAGAAATTGCGGAAAAGCAGGTGCAGGCTTCATCCCTTAAAAAACAATTAAATTTGTTGGATAATAAAATTTCCAAGGCCCAGCTTGATTTACAGGCCAATGAATTAAATTTAAATACGGTGGGACTACAAATTGAGGGCCTAACTTCCGAAATTAATCATAAAAATACCGATATTGCTCAAAAAAGAATTAGGATTGCGGAGTTGCTTCGTATGCTCCAGCAATCAGATAGTAAGGGGTTACTTGAAGTAATAGTTTTAAATAATTCGCTAAGTGAATTTTTTGAGCAGTTGAATTATTTAGAAACAGTGCAAGGGGAATTACAAAGTAAAGTTGATGATGTAGAGGTAGTTAAAGCAGAACTTACGCGTCAAGAAACAGAGCTGGCGCGTTATCGTTCTAAATTATCGCGCGTGCGTGATCAATTGGCACAATCCAAAGAAAAGTTGGCTGGTGAGCAAGATTCTAAAGAAGTTCTACTTAAGCAAACTAAGTCATCTGAAGCGCAGTATCAACAACTACTCGCCCAAGTGGTTCAAGAACAACAAAAAGCCAGCGCCGATATAAAAAATTTAGAAGCGGCGGCTCGAAAAAAATTAAAAACTTCTAGTGGTTTGGAAAAATTGGGCGATGCGGTATTTATTTGGCCAGTGGAGCCGTATAAAGGTATTTCTACTAAATTTTACGATCCCGAATACATATTTAGAAAATATTTTGAACACCCTGGTATAGATATTCCTAATCGGCAAAGTACAGGTATTAAGGCGGCGGCTGATGGTTATGTAGCGCGCGCTAAAGACGCAGGTTTAGGTTATAGTTATATAATGCTCGTTCATAAAAATGGTTTTTCTACCGTGTATGGCCACGTAAGCCGAATTGATGTTCAAGAAGATACTTTTGTGACCAAAGGGCAAATTATCGGTGCCGTAGGTGGCTTACCGGGCACTAG
The DNA here is from genome assembly GCA_038061115.1 of Patescibacteria group bacterium. Lineage (GTDB taxonomy): Bacteria > Patescibacteriota > Patescibacteriia > Veblenbacterales > UBA10138 > JBBTZY01. Next base: position 5,691 of record JBBTZY010000064.1, read on the forward strand.
AGGGGCCGGTAAGCTGACCACTGGTCCGCATTTGCACTTTGAACTGCGTTCCAATGGCTTGCCCGTAAACCCAATGGAATATTTGCCTTGACAAAAATTACTTTCTGTTGTAAGGTTTAGAAATCTAAAAAATACACTATTCGACAACATAAAATCAAAGGAAACAAAATGGCTAGTTTAACAAATATATTACTAGTGACTGATCAAATGCTTAATACTGATACACTTCTATCCAAAGTATTAACCTTAACAATGAAATATCAAACGGCGCAACCTTTGCGATTGAAACAATTTTCTTGCTCAATAGAAACATTGGTCGGTGCTTACAACGATATTAAAAAAATATTATCTGAAGATGAATATTTTTCCGCAGTGATTTTTCATAATACCGATAGTTCTCTAAATAAACCAATTATTGCTTTTTTTGAAAAATGGTTTGGAGTAAGGGAAAGTAATATTTGTATTTTGCCGGAATTGGGTGTAGGTGGTTGGAAAATTTTAGAAGAGTTTATTTCAAAATGGCAACAAAAATTGCCGGAAACAGATCCAGTTTTTATAAAAAGAGAGGCTGCCACAAATGAATTGTTTCAATTTGATTAAAAAGGGGAGTGCTGAAATTTAACCAAATCCCGTTGTATATTCACAACGGGATTTTTATTATTTATTTTTTGTTGACAACTAGCCCCAGTATGGGTGTAGAATTAGAGTAATTAAAATAAAATTTAAATAAAAAAATCATTAACAATATGATCAGAAAGGAGTATAGTCGTGAAGAAAATACTCATGGTATATCCCAAATATCCAGATTCATTTTGGAGTTTTAGCCATATCTTATGGTTTAAGGGGAAAAAAGCTTCTTTCCCTCCACTTGGATTACTTACAGTAGCAAGTATGTTGCCACGGGATTGGGAAATAAAATTAGTTGATTTGAATGTGGAAGTGTTGACCAATGCCACAATTTTATGGGCTGATATGGTATTCATTAGCGCTATGATAGTACAAGAAAATAGTGCTATGGAGGTTGTAGCTCGGGCTAAAGCATTAGGTAAAATAGTAGTAGTTGGTGGACCGTTATTTACTTCTCATCCAGAAAAGTTTGAGATAATTGACCACTTAGTGCTAAATGAGGCAGAAGTAACCCTACCGTCATTTTTGACTGATTTAGAGAATAGTAACCCTCAGCATATTTATAGTGATTGGACAAAACCAGCGATTACTCAAACACAATCCCAATGTGGTCGTTAATAAATTTATCTCATTACGCAAGTATGTTGTTGCAATATTCTCGCGGTTGTCCGTTTGACTGTGAGTTTTGTGACATTACTACTCTTTTTGGTAGAGTACCGCGAGTTAAAACGCCAGAGCAAATGATAGGGGAGTTTCAATCCTTATTTAACACTGGTTATCGTGGCGGATTATTTTTAGTGGATGATAATTTCTATGGTAATAAACTTCATGTTAAAAAAATGTTGCAACTTTTAATACCATGGCAAAAAGAACACAATTACCCATTTCAATTATTGACTGAAGTGTCAATAAACTTGGCGGATGATGATGAAATGTTAAATTTGATGCGCGAGGCGAACTTTTATAATGTATTTGTTGGCATTGAAAGTCCAAATGTTGCAACCTTAGTATCATTTGGTAAAGTGCAGAATTTAGGTCGTAGTTTAGTGGATTCAATTCGCAAAATTCAAAACCATGGTTTGCAAGTAATGGGTGGGTTTATTGTGGGTGGTGACGATGATAATCCCCATACCATTTTTGCCCAACAATTAAATTTTATTCAAGAAGCTGGTATTCCAGTCGCTATGGTTGGAAAGTTAATTGCTTTACGAATGACTCATTTGTGGCATAGGATGAAAAAAGAGGGTCGGCTTTTGCGAGAAGATGTGAGCACTAATACCGACCCAACTAATTTTTCAACCGTGATGGGTAATGATGTATTGGAACGAGGTTATCGTGAGTTGTTAACAACTTTATTCTCGTCTAAAAATTATTACGAGCGACTTCATACACTATTAGAGCATTATCGCCCTAGTTTCAAAAGTAAAACAACTGTGGCTGATATTTTTGCATTTCTCCATAGTATTTGGCGAATTGGCATATTCTCACGCGATAATTTCAGATACTGGCATTTATTAATTAAGGCCTGGTTCAAAAATCGTCGTGCCGTATCAGTTTTGGTAACAGATGCTATTTATCTGTTACATTTTAGAAAAGAAGCTAGAGCAGTGTGTCGGGCGAAATAAAAATAAAAATAATCAAGATGGTGTAAAGGTAATTTTTTCTACTTAATTTTAGATTAATTTACCTTTTTTATTATGTATCAATGTGTTAACACATTGATACATAATAAAAACTAATGAATAATTAAGAGCTAATTTTTAAGCGGATGAAATTGTTGATGGCTAGATTCGGCGTAGCGATCAGAGGCGTGCACATAGCGGGTGGTGGTATCAAGTGATTCGTGGCCTAGTAGTACCTGTATAGCGGCTGGATTAGCCCCAGCTTCAGCCAAATAGGTGGCAAAGCCGTGCCTGAGCGAGTGAGCGGAAGTTGGTACATTGATACGTAAAATTTCGCGGTACTGTTTTATTTTCATTTGTAAATAATTAGTGGAAATTCTTTTTTGATTTTTTCCGGCGTTTTCACCACGGTAGGGAACAAAGAGGGCCGATGAGCCATCGGTTCTAACTTTTAAATAATTTTCTATTTGTTTTTGGGCGCGCGGTGTTAAATAAACAAACCTCTGTTTTTTTCCTTTACCCATCACAAATATTCGGCCACTGCCATCAATTTGATTTTTATTTAAACTAATAAGTTCGGAAATACGAAGGCCGGTAGCAAATAAAACTTCAAGCATGGCGCGATTACGGAGCGCAATATTTTTTTCTTTTTCTAAAGTGGAAGGGGATTCAATCAATTTTACTAATTCAAATAATTCAGCTACTTGTGGATGCCTACGCTCGGTTTTAGTTAATTTAACAGCTTCAGGTGGTAGTGGGGCAGGTAGATCCATTTCAATTAAATAACGCAAATAGGCGCGTAAGCTTGAAAGCATACGATTAACTGAATAGCTACGCAAGCGCTCGCCAGTATTTTGATTATTAGCGGTACGGCGATCAATTGAGGTTAAGTAGGCCTTAAATCTATCAATCACCTTTTTATCAACTTTAGAGAAGGGGAGGTTCATCTCGGTTAAGAAGTCATTGAACACTTTTAAGTCGCGCTCGTAGTTGTAAACTGTTTCAGGTGAGTAGTTATTAGTTTGGAGTGATAATAAAAAATCTTCCAACTCATTTAAATTGTTTTTTTGCACTTGTTGGGTAGGAGATGACCCATTGGAGACGTTTTTTTTGAATTGTCGCATAGATTAAGCAATTAATGATATTTAACTGAGTGTAAGGGATATTATACTCAGTTTAACATATATATAAAAACAAGGCAAATAGTGCCTTGTGGATAAATTCCCCCTGTTAAGCAAGAGTTTAAAATTTATAATGATCAATTTACAATTTCCAATAAATTTTCAATGTTTAAAAATTTTCAAAATTAAACTATTGATTGTAAATTGATAATTGAAAATTGGAAATTAAACATTAGATATTCTCTAGTTTATATTTGGACTCGTTTGTAGTGTATTCGCCTATTCGCGCGAATTAGTCCTAGTCAATTACAGCCATCCTCCTGAATCCACTTCTTCATTATCTCTACTATCTAACAGCTTAATCGCCTCACGTTGCTTTTTAGATAGCTTGTGAGGGGTTTTAACTTGAATGCTTACTAGTAAGTCACCGCGGTCGCCACCGCGTAAATAAGGCACTCCTTTGGCGCTTAGTTTAAAGGTTTGGCCACTTTCAGTGCCCGCTGGTATTTTGAGTAGTACATCACCATCTAAGGTGTGTATTTTTACACTGCCACCCAAAGTAGCAAGTGGTAAACTAATTTCTTGATCCATTAATAAATTAAAGCCGCGACGTTTGAATTTTTTATCAGGTCGTACTTCAATATTAAGTAATAAATCACCAGCCACGCCACCGCGCGCGCCCGGCTCACCTTCGCCATTTAATTTAATAGCTTGGCCATCATCTATGCCAGCGGGAATTTTAACATTAAGTTCTTTAATACCATGTTCACTGCCACGACCCTTACATTTGGTGCAAAGTTTGTCTATTCTTTTGCCTTCGCCACCACAATCGTGACAAACGCGGATAGAGCGCATATTACCCATAATTGTTCTTTGAATTTGTTCCACTTCCCCGCGGCCGTTACAGGTTTTGCAAGTTTCTATTTTTGAGCCGGGTTCTGAACCCGCACCCGCGCAATGCGAACATTTTATTAATTTTTCAAAACGTAAATTTTTTTCTACACCAAAAACACTTTCTTTAAAATCAATCGCGGTAGTGAATTCTAAATCACTCCCCCGCTTTGGGCCAGTTTTGCGGCGTCCGTGACTGCTTCCACCCATACCAAATAAATCACCAAAAATATCATCCAAATCATTCATATCAACATTAAATCCGCCGCTATTAAAACCGCCGGCATTTTGCCAATTAAAACCACCGCCCCCACCACCCATATTTTGGTAATCAGAGCCAAATTGGTCGTACTGCTTTCGCTTGTCAGTATCAGATAATGTTTGGTAGGCCTCGTTTATTTCTTTAAATTTTGCTTCATTGCCACCTTTTTTATCAGGATGGTGTTGGTGCGCGAGTTTACGAAAAGCCTTTTTGATTTCATCGGGCGAAGCTGATTTTGAAACGCCGAGTAGAGAATAGTAATCTTTGGACATGGTTTAGTGAGAGATATTTAATTTTCATCATCCCTACTTGTGGCGGGGATGACAGTCGTTAATTGTTTACTTGTTATACGGTTTTAAAACCTATTTCCGGAGTGTTACTTGTTCCCTCGTCAATTTTACCAAATTGCTCTTCGTATTTTTTAACATTCTCAGCTAAGGCGGCGGACAAGCGTTTAGTGTGGGCTGGGTTTAAAAATACTCGTGCCGTAACAATACCTTGTGGTGGCATCATATTTAAAAAATCAATCACGAATTCTTCTTTAGTGTGCGCAATTTGCGCCATATTGGAATAAACGCCTTTTAGCACGTCGTCGGTAACTTTGACTTGAATTTGTTGAGCTGGTTGGTTCATAAATTTAATGGGTTGTAAATAAATTGTCATTCCGGGCTTGACCCGGAATCTAGACATAAAAAATAAATTAGATCAATTCTTCGTATAAGTCATGCCAATTGGGGTTTAATTTTTCAATCAATGTAAGTTTCCAATTTCTTTTCCAATTTTTTAGTTGTTTCTCTCTTTGAATAGCTGTATTTATGTCAGCCGTTTCTTCATAATAAACTAAATTATTAATCTGGTACTGTTTGGTAAAACCATCTACCAAACTGTGTTTATGTTCATATATACGACGCTTTAAATCATTAGTCACTCCAATATATAAAGTACCATTTTTCTTACTAACTAATACATAAACATAGTAAGTTTTTGTCATAAGTTATTTTTTTTGGATTCTGGCCTCCGCCAGAATGACAACAAGTTACTCTTTTTTCACTTCCTCAAAGTCACCCTTAATTGGTTCATCCTTTTTCTCAGCTGAAGCGGTGTCAGAATTCTGACTCTCTGACTTCTGACTTTCGGCTTGAGCTTTATACATCGCCTCCCCTATCTTGATCGCTGATTGTTGCAAGGCCTCCATCGCTGATTTTATGGCGGCCATATCTTCGCCGTCTTTAACTTTTTTTACGTCTTCTAATTTGGCCTCCACTTCGGTTTTAATTTCGGCTGGCACTTTATCACCTTGTTCTTTTAACATTTTTTCAGTTTGATACACTGTGGAATCAGCCACATTTTTCAAATCAATTAATTCGCGTTTCGTTTTATCCTCAGTCGCATGTAGTTCCGCTTCTTTTTTCATTTTTTCTACTTCATCTTTAGAAAGTCCTGACGAGGCAGTAATAGTAATATGTTGTTCTTTGTTAGTTGCTTTATCTTTAGCTTTAACGTTTAGAATACCATTTGCATCAATATCAAAAGTTACTTCCACTTGAGGCATACCACGAGGTGAGGGTGGAATGCCATCTAAAATAAATTGGCCCAAAGTTTTATTATCTTTGGCAAATTCACGCTCGCCTTGCAAAACATGAATTTCCACGGAAGTTTGACCATCAGCCGCGGTGGAAAAAATTTGTGATTTGGAAGTTGGCACGGTAGTATTGCGGTCAATTAATTTGGTTGATACTCCGCCTAAAGTTTCAATACCTAAAGAAAGGGGCGTAACATCAAGTAGTAATACATCTTTAACTTCGCCTTGCAGTACACCAGCTTGTACTGCCGCACCTAAAGCTACTACTTCATCAGGATTCACGGTGATATTTGGTTTTTTGCCAAAGAATTTTTCAACCGTAGCAAGTACTAAAGGCATACTAGTCATACCACCTACTAGCACCACTTCATTTATATCCGAAGTTTTAAGGCCAGCATCGCTCAAAGCTTTTTTAGTTGGCTCCAAAGTTTTTTCTACTAAATCATTTACAATTTCTTCTAATTTAGCGCGAGTTAATTTCATTACCAAATGTTTTGGGCCTTCGGCACCAGAAGTAATAAATGGTTGATTGATTTCAGTTTCGCCAGCAGTAGAAAGTTCAATTTTGGCCTTTTCAGCCGCTTCTTTTACACGTTGGAGGGCTAAATTATCTTTACCTAAATCAATGCCATTTTGTTTTTTAAATTCATCAATAATAAAGCCGATAATACGTTGGTCAAAATCATCGCCGCCTAAATGAGTATCGCCATTGGTGGCTTTAACTTCCACAGTGTCGGCTGAGACCTCTAAAATAGAAATATCAAAAGTACCGCCGCCTAAATCGTACACGGCGATTTTTTCATCTTTCTTCTTATCAAAACCATAAGCGAGCGCCGCGGCCGTTGGCTCGTTAATAATACGCATAACTTTTAGGCCGGCAATTTCGCCGGCATCTTTCGTGGCTTGGCGCTGAGCATCATCAAAATAAGCTGGCACGGTAATAACTGCTTCAGTAATTTTTTCACCCAACTTTTCTTCGGCATCAGCTTTAATTTTTTGTAAAATCATAGCCGAAATTTCTTGGGGAGAATATTCCTTACCTTGCAAAACTACTTTTACACCATCGCCAGCTTTAACTAGTTTGAATGGTAAAACTTTAAGATCACGTTGCACTTCGGCATCGTCCCAGCGACGGCCGATTAAACGCTTGATAGAATAAAGTGTATTTTCTGGATTGGTAACAGATTGGCGTTTAGCGAGTAGCCCTACTAAACGTTCACCGGTTTTTGACATCGCAACCACAGAAGGAGTTGTACGCGCACCTTCTTTATTTTCAAGTACCTTGGGCTCCCCACCTTCAATAATCGCCACACAGGAGTTAGTTGTACCAAGATCAATTCCGAGAATTTTAGCCATAGATTTTATATAGTAAGAGTAAGAGTTTAGAGTAAGAGGTCTTATTTAATTTGAATTTTAACTGTTTTCGGCTTAGCTCGTTCTTCTTTGGGAATTATAACTTTCAAAATCCCCTTTTCATAAGTGGCTTGAGCTTTGTCGCCATTCACAGCGGTTGGTAAGGCGGCTGAGCGGTGGAAAGAGCCAGCCCGAATTTCTTTGCGATAATAATTTTTTTCATCTACTTCAGTTTTTTGTTCCGAATGCCCTTCAATAGTTAGTACATCATTTTCAATAGAGATATTTACTTTAGCTGGATCAATGCCCGGTAGCGGTGTTTCTACAATTACTTCATCGCTCGTTTGATAAATATCAAGCGCCGGTACAAAGTTTGATAAATTAAAAGAGTTTACGCCTGATTCGTCAAACCAGTTATCTAAATTTTGTAAGGATGGCCACATTTGGCGGAATCGGATTAATGACATAAATTTATTGGTTAATAATTAGAATAGGATTATCTCCGAGCCAGACGCACCTCTAAGATGAGATACGCCCGGGCTCGAGTGAGGAATAATTATTATTCCTCGGTCTCTTCTTCGTCGGTATTTTTTCCCGGTTCCTCTCCCACTTCATCAATGGGGATAAGTGGTACGTCACATGACGGACAGCGACCACGCGCTTCGTCAGTGTAACCACATTCCGGACAGATGTAGTCCATAAGTTACGGTTAATGATTAATTTTTAATCCGTAAATATTTCGTGGAGAAGACCACGCTTTCTTTACGAGATTGCCCGTGTTCACACGGAATGATTACATTATAATTGTTTATTATTATTTAGCAACCTTTACGCGCGCGGCCTGTAGCACTTTATCATGAAGTAAAAAGCCCGTGCGAATTTCTTCTATAATTATATCGCTATTTTGTTCACTATTTTCTACTTGGCCAACTGCTTCGTGGAGTTCAGGATTAAACTTTTCTCCGACCACTTCCATTTCTTTTATCCCATGATAAGCCAGTATTTGCTCAAGTTTTGATTGAATATGACGAACACCTTCTACCCAAGCCAACCCCTTCATACTTTCCGGTACGGCGCGTAGGGCTTGTTTAAAGTAATCCACCAGTGGTAATAATTCTTGTAAAAGTTCTACATTTGCGTATTTAATAAGTTCTAATTGTTTTAAATCAGTTTCTTTTTTTAAATTAGCGTAATCTGACCTCGCTCTTTGCCAGCCAGCTAAATATTCGTTGGCTTTTATTTCCCAATCGCCTACTTCTTTATTCGTAGCGGATTCATTTGTTGTGGTTTCTGCAATTTCGGTTGCCGGATTATTTGGTATATTGTTATTTAAATCGTCAGACATATTAATTTTTATAAATAATTTGATTAAACTTTAATTTTAGTTAGTAGGAGTTAAAATTATTGAAAAATTTAAATATTAGATTGATTTTATCCGCCGAAGTTTATAGCGTAGGTGGATTAAAAATAGAATTTATAAATTGAAGTCGGCCTAAATTTGTTTCGTAGTCAAGTCGAGTGGGCCCAAGTAACCCCAATAAATTTTTATTATTTTGAGTTGTGGGAAGCCAAGTGAAAATTACCGCGCAATCTTCGCTAAATGGATTATTTTGTCCCAGTTTTATTTGCACTAATTCTTTATTTATTCCGTCGCGCCATAATTTTTCCATTGCCTCTTCTAAATGATCAATGATAGAGCTAAATTCTCGTACCATTTTTATATGAGCAAATTCTGGTTGGGCAAATAAATTAGCGAGGCCGGTATAATAAACATCATTGGGTGCGAAACCGATCATGGCCGCTACTCCAGAAATTTCAGCTAATTCGCGTGCTAAATTTTTTAAGGTTAAATCAGGTGCTTTAGTTGGACCGATAATTTCCTGCCAAAAATTTTGTTCTGAAGTTTTAAGTGTTAGGGCGCTGGCGAGTTTATTAACAAAATATTCATAACCAAGAGTGGTTGGAATACGGCCGGCCGAGGTGTGTGGTTGAGTTAAAAATCCCTCATTTTCAAGCTCGACCATATCATTTCTAATCGTAGCTGAACTAACACCAAGTTCACCTTCTAAAGTGTGTGAGCCAACTGGTTCAGCTTTTTTAGTGTAACTTTCTATAACAGCTCGCAGTAACTGGTCTTTGCGTGATAACATAGTTTTATGATTAGCACTCGCAACGTTAGAGTGCTAATGACAGTGTATATAGATTAAAAAAACTTGTCAAGAGAACGCTTTAGCTCATTGAAACTGCAACCGTAGTACTAGCGGTTAGCTCATAAATAG
>JBBTZY010000065.1:0-1848 GCA_038061115.1 Patescibacteria group bacterium
AAATATTATATTACGATTTGGAATTATAATTAAAATTACTTTTTTGTGTTTTAATAGAGCGTAATCCAAATCTCCTAATACTGTAACTTGAGAATTACGCAGCGTTATGAGATTAGAAACTATAAAAAATTCGTTTTTTCCTGATGTGGTGGATACTGCTGTCACGACGTAGGCCCGGTTACTATCAGAACGGGCAAAAACGCCTACACCGGCTTTGTCACTTAACTGAATTTGACCGTTAGTTATATCTTTCAAGGTTAGCTGGTCAGTCCCGTCAATAATTTTTAATTGATGAGAAGTTGAGTTAACAGCAATAAAGACGTAACTGTTAACAACAAAAATTTTATTTCCCGAAACATTATTGTTATTAATTTTTAAAGTAATTGATCCTTTTGCAATGGCGCTGGTACGATCGCTTGATAGTTGATATCTATAAAGATTACTGTCTGCTGCGCTTACATAAAGCATATCTCCCTCAACAAAAATGCTGTTGGCATCGGTGTTGCCAGGTAAATTAATTTCAAGTGTTTTTACCGGTGTACTCGTGTTTGTTTTTAATATAATTACTTCACTGCTGTTTGTGTCTGTTGCTAAATAAGCAAAATAATTGCTTTCTATAGTTTGACCATAGATATCATTAGTTTTGTAACCATCATATGTTCCTAATTCATTAACGACCGGAGCACCAGAACTTGGAATGTTTACGCTAATGTTGTAGAATGATTGACCGGAAGCATTCTCTCCTGTTCCCACAAAAGCCCGTCCGGGACTGGCAACTATTCCCTTAGCTACTCCACTACCACTTAAATCTTTAGTAACCAATGGTTCCGTTGGTGCGCACCAATCGCTGCTGCCTCCGGCACCAAGAGTTAATTCTCCATCATCCGCGAAAGTCCCGGTTGTAGCTTTGACAAAAGTACTTTGCTGCGTTCCTGCCAAAAAACCTTGAATATCAGCGGTATTTTTCGTTTCGGTTAGAGGAAGATTATCTCGAAAACGTGTCATATATGTGACGTGATCAATCGATGAGGGTCGGGGAGTTAGCCAAGAAATTGTCGTCGTGACTTTTTTTGTCGACGGATCAAGAACACCGGGAGTAGGGAAAAGTACTATTGTTCCGTTAACATCTCTGTAAACATCATCAACAACTACCTGTTGGGTAAAGCCGTTTGTACTGGCTGCGCCGGCAACTAGACTCCATGATGAGCCGGAAAGCTCCGGGTGATATGTACCGGTTGGAACTAGATAAGACCAACCTCGTTCACGAATATTTCTTGTTTCTTCCTGTGTCTGTTTCATTAATGAAGTAGCGAGCAAGCGCTGTTTCTGCTGTGCTTTACCATCCCTCGAAGACATAAATCCCGTAAATATCGGGGGCAATAATAATCCGGCCAAAGCAATGACCATTAAAAGCTCGATTAATGATTGACCTTTTTTATTCAATATTGATGATCGTGCCATATTTATTAAAAAAAATTGTTTTTTGCTCATTGGAAACAGTATTTAGTAAAACTATTTTATTTCCCGGTAAAAAGTTGGATATTTCACCACTGCCGGGGGCAAAAATTAGCTGGCTCCCTGAAAAATTAATTTCTGACGCAATTATTTGATCTCCAAGTGGAACTGTAAAATTTGTTGTATTAGACGCTTCATAAGTAGTACCTTTAAAAACAGTATATTTTCTTTTATCACCATCAAAATAAACACCTTGTGTCGTCTCTCCGCTCATAGCTTTTAACTGCTGTTCCTTAATATCAGTAATTAAAGATTGAACCGCTGTCGATAAAGAGGTTTTTTGTTTGATCGGAAAAAAATTAACCGAAGCTATCATCATTAGAATAACCATTA
>JBBTZY010000066.1:0-9170 GCA_038061115.1 Patescibacteria group bacterium
CCTTTTTACCACTTATTTGGATACTAAACTATCACACTATTTGACAAGGAGCCGTGTATTACATATTGTTAATATAACTTGAAAAATAACAATATTAAAAAATATCTTTAACAAAAAAGGAATAGAATAATGAAAATAACTTTGGAAGTACCCGTAAAACCACGACACGGTGGACAAAATGTTAAAATTATTGGCGCGATAGAATTAGCCGATATAATTCAAAAAGGAATCAAAAAAACAACTTACGTTGACGAGTCTAAGGGCCCGCAGGTGATTATTGATATACCTAGCGGAATGGCAAATGACCTTCCTCAAATCAAAGATTTATTTGTCGAAAATCAAGAGCTTCGCCGAATAAAAATAACAGACGTTGAAGGATTATAATTATGAAAATACTATGCATCGATAACAAAGATTACCACCCCATTCTAGAAGGAATTATTCCAAAAATAACCGAAGATTTTCTTATTTTTGGTAACTATAAAGCTGCTGAAAAAGAAATCGCAAACTTTCAACCGGATATAATTATCTGCGCGAGATCAATAGGCCCTTATTCAGGAGTGGATTGGGTAAGGGGAATTAAAAAAACATGCGCCATTCCTTGTTTGATTCTAACCAGCAATCTCGGTTCCGATGAAAAATCAGCTTTTGCGGGAGAAAAATTAAATGTTATGTCACGTTGGAGCGTTGATGAATCTACTCTGCCCCAAAAAATCACTGAACTTACAAAAAAACTAAGGGGATAAAATGAAGTTTAATATAATTATAATCGGTCTTGATAATAAAACTATTCATGCCATTAAAGACACAAAATTCCATCATATTCTTTCTGGATGTTCTTTTGAAGAAGCTTTAAATTTTCTTAAAGCATCCGAAACGCCAAAGGAAGATATTGTTATTATTGATTGCGGCATTAAACTCAAACCAAACGATCCTGCTGGTAGTGTAAATCATGGCTTATCGCTGGTGCTTGCTAATGTTTGTGCCGAATTCAAAGTTGACATGATAATTGTTGGGATAAATAATTTACAAAATGATTTAGTGTCAAAAACTTTACGCGAACAAATGAAAATAATAGATGCACACAAAAAAATTCGTTGTTTTACACAACAGGTAAACAAAACCGCTGTTCATTACATAGAATATCCAACTGTTCCGCAAAAAGACGACACCATTTCAGAACCGTTTGAAATTGACTACGAAACTGTAATCAAAACCTTCACTATATAAAGTGAGAGTGAAAATTTTCAACCAATACGTCACGATTTACCTTCGTGACGTTTTTTTATCTGCAAATAAAAAACCGCCGACTAGTAAATTAGTGGCGGTTCTTGATTTTAATTTAATTATTTATAATGCGCGTAGGCGATGATTTTATAAGCGAGTTTAGCCGCCAAAAAATCACCAGCTGGTTGACCAGTAATTGGCGCGAGTTCTACCACATCGGCCCCCACAATTTTTTTATACTTCCCTACCGCCCGCATTAATTCAACTACCTGATACCAATTTAAACCACCCGGCTCGGGCGTGCCAGTGCCCGGAATAAAGCTTGGGTCAAAACCATCTAAATCCACTGTAATAAAAACCTGATCAGTCAAACATTTTAATATTTTATCAATCGGTACTTCGGGTGCGGCAAAAATTTTATCTTGAAGGCCAGCTTTTTTAATAAAACTAATTTCTTCTTCACAAGTAGAGCGAATACCAACCGCCGTAACCGGTACGCCTAAATCATACACTCGGCGCATAGCGCAAGCATGGCTCCACTTAGTACCTTGATACTCATCGCGTAAATCTGTATGCGCGTCAATTTGCAGCACTGATAAATTTTTATATTTAGTTTTAAGCGCCGCTACCACGCCGGGTGTAATAGAATGTTCGCCGCCTAAAACTAGCGGCCATTTTTTATTTTTTAAAACTCCGGCCACAGCTTCTTGCACTCGCTTCACCGTACCTTGTGGTCCCGACATATCTGGTTCAAGCTCCGGAAAAGTAAAAAAACCAAGGCGCGAAACGTCTTTATTCAATTCACTGTCCCATAATTCCAAGTGCCTAGAGGCCTCTATAATCGCGCTAGGACCACGCGAAGTGCCGCCGCCATAGGTAGTGGTAGATTCATACGGCACAGGCAAAATAGCGACTTTGGCTTTCGCCCATAGCACTTCGGGCAGTCCACCGAAATTATATAACTCTTTTTGGTGTTTTAGTTTCATAAATTAGTTTGAAGTTATTAGTCAATAGTTCAAAGTTTAAATTTCATTAGAAGATTAGATCATTAGAACATAAAAACAAAAAATTGATAAAGTGTTCTAATGTTCTAGGGTTCTAGTGGTGTTAAAATTTCAGAGATTGCCACGCTCGTCTCGCGACTCGCTCGCAATGACGATTATTTAATAATCATAAACTTTAATAACAAAATCACAACCATAAACCCCACCATAAAGCCCAGCGTCATAAATAATAATTTTATTCCTTCTTTTTTCTGCCCATCAATATACCACATCACCGGTCGACCAAAAATCAAACTGCCCACCATCGCCACTGAAACAACTAGCAAGGTTAAAAATATAATCGGCGCCCACAATGTTTTTTCATTACCCATTAAATTCTCAGCAGACATCATAAACCAACTAACTAGCGCAACGTAAGCCAAAACGCAAAGAGCGTGCAGAAAACTATAACGAAGCAATCTTTTATCCATAGTAAAGTAATTAATACTAAAGATCTAAAAGCACAGCCGCGATCCAAGGGAAAGCCACCGTAACATCGCTTTGAATAATCTGATAGTAACTGTCGGTGGAAAGTTTGTCCCAAGTAATTTTTTCTTTACCACCCGCACCTGAATACGAACCATAAGACATTGGCGAAGAACCAATTTCAATAAACCCAGCCCAGTCCCGAACTTTTGAAAGCTTTAAATCATGTTTCAAAGATGGCACCACACAAATCGGAAAATCAGCCGAAATACCACCACCAAGTTGCAAAAAAGCAATCGGCGCGGCGTAACTCTCTTTCATATACCAATCATAAATCAAATGAAAATATTCCAAACCTGTTTTCATAATATTTCCATCTAACTTAACATCGCCCTTTTTCTTATGCGGTCCATCATAAACATAACTAGAAAAAATATTACCCATTGTGGAATCTTCAAAACCGGGCACAATAATTGGAATATTTTTTTCAAACGCCGCCAGCGTCCAACAATCAGCTGGATTAGCTTTAGGATCGGGTTTAATTAATTTTTCCTTGAAAAGCCGACGAAAATATTCATGAGGAAAATATCTTTCTTTCTTACTTTCCGCCTGTTGCCACATTTTTAATAAATGTGGTTCCATAATACGCACACTTTCATCTTCTGGTAAAAATGTATCGGTAATTCGCCGCAGGCCTGCGTCACGTAATTCTGCTTCCTGCTTAGGCGTAAGTTCAGTGTAACGAGGAATGTGAGCATAATGAGAATGAGCTACATAGCGGTAATACGATTCTTCGTGATTAGCACCAGTGGCTGAAACCAAGTGTACTTTGTTTTTACGAATAAGTTCCGCGAGCATTACGCCAACCTGAAAAGAGCTTAAAGCGCCAGCTAAAGTTACAATTAATTTTCCCCCATTTTTTAAATGATTTTTAAGCCACAAAGCCGCTTGCATGGTTGAGCCACCATTGCAGTGCATCAGCGTTCTTTCGGCAAACCTACTAATCGGCGTAGAACTACTTTTAACATTCGCACTTAAAGCGCCGCTTACTTTAGTATTATCGGGTATAATAAACTTATTCAAATCTGATGAAAGTTTGTTGAGTTTATTCTTTTTCATATGCTTCTTAAATATTAAAATCGATTACTTCTTTAACTTTATTTGGTAAATTATCAAAAATCATTTTTAAATCAATTCCTCTCACTTGAATTGTCGCATTTGGAACAGCTGGGCTAAACAAAAACCATTCTTGAGAATATATCACTGGGTCAATATAAATATTTACACTTTCATCAAAACCAAATGGATAAGCACATCCGGGCAACGCGTCAAATTGATTTTTTAAATCCTCCGCATTAGCTAATTGAACCTTTTTTACTCCAACAACTTCGGTTATACGTTGTAAATTAACCCTCTGACCTTGAATAGTAATATACACTATAAAATTATTATCACATTTTAAAACCAAACATTTTCCCTCTGTACCAACAAATCCTGTTTCTTTTTGTACGGCGGCTAAATCTTCATAGGTTAAAGCCACACGATGATTAAATAATTTATATTCTGCACCATGTTTATCCAATAGACCTATAATTTTGTTATATGCTTGCTGGGCTGAAATCATAAAAAAATTACCAACCAAATAATTTACCGACTTCTTCTGGGGTTTCTCGCTTGCGGGCTACAGTAATCACACCATTTTGAATTATTAATTTAGCCGGACTTGATAATAAACAATGGTGACTGGCTAAAGCATCTTGATACGCCCCCGTATCAAATATAGCTACTCTTTGCGGTTCTCCATTAGACAAATCCTCTAATCTAGGAAGTAACACATGAGTGCCACCATTAGTGTATTTATCATCGGAGTCACAACTTGACCCAGCTAGCCAAACACGATTAAATTTTTTAGCGGACATATTATTCACTGGCACCACATGCCATTTTTGATGAATTGACCAGGTGTCAAGTAAGTCATTCATGAAACTACCATCTATAAAATACCACTGCCGACCAGGTACTTTACTATGACCGTTGCGAGTAATTTCTTTATTCGCGATTATTGAATACACTGTTATTTGTGCTGGAGCAACCACCCATCTTCCCCATTCAACTATAATATCTGGGTTAGGTATTTTTGCCTTATCAGTTGCACTTTTAATTGTTTTAACGATTCTTTTAACCACATCATCCACTACATACATCTTCTTATTCTTTTCGTATGGCACTGCAAACCCTCCACCCAAATTAACAACATTTAATTGCGGGTTAACTTTTTTCATTTTAATATAAACGGGCATTAATTTTCGCACTGGCGCTATTAAATCATCTAACTTAGTAATCATTGAGCCAGCGTGATAGTGTATAAGTTTTAAATTACGCACCTTACCAATACTTAAAAGTTGTTCGGTACTAAAACCAAATTGGTCTGTTTGTTTATCCCAATGTGATTCTACTTTTACATCTGGGTCCCATCTAATACCAACATCCCCTCTATAACCTCGTAAATACTCTAGTTCATTATGATTTTCAATTATTGGCACTATATCCAAATTTTTAAGTTTTAATTCTTCTATCAAAGATAAATAACGATTAGTTTTTGGACCGTTACACAAAACTTTTATTTTAGTGGAAAATTGTTCCTGTTCCCACATTCTTTTAACCAACCATAATTCATTAACCGAACTAGTTTCAATATGAGCACCTTCAGAAATAAGTGGTAAAACATACTCCTTATTTTGGTTAGCTTTCATTGGATAATGAAAATAAAATTTACCTCTATATTTATACTTCCTTAAGGCGGCCTTAAATGACGTAAAAATCTCTTGTAATCTATATTCTATAATATGAGGAAATACTAATTCTAGAGATGTACCAAAGCGAGTGCATAAATCATTTACATTATATTGATAATTTCCTTCACGCACGATTAATTCGCCATCTTTATTGATATCAAAAAACTCAGTGCCTAATTCAGCCCGGCCTAATTTCCAAAATTGATGATACTTTTTCATACCCAGAATATCAACTTCGCTACGCCAAAATAAAGCGTAGGAAAGCTAAGTAGTTAATAATTGAATTATAAGTTAACGAAAATAACATAACTAAATATAGTTTTGCGATAGCTTAAGCGAAGTTGTATTACTGGGCATTACTTTTATTCCAAAGGATTATTATCAGATAAATCAACTGTTGTATCTTTATCTTTTCTAAATTTACGCGCCTTACTTTCAATTTTACCTTTCACTCGCGCGATTAAGCGTTCTAATTTTGGTACCAGCAAATCAATGGCGGCGTGCATATCGCTCGCTTTAACTTCAACACTAATATCTGGCCCTGGTACTTCAAGCTTCGCTTCTACACCATAAATCTCACCTGACTTTTGATTTTTTTGAACATCAAGCTCCACTCGCGCTCGAATAATTTTTTTCCAAAATTTCCCAAGCTTACCCACCTTCTCTTCCACATAAGCTTTAATCGAAGGAGTGAGTTTAAAATTTTTTCCGCTGATGATTATGTCCATACCCAGAATATCAACTTCACTCCGTCTAAACAAAACGGATGTCAGTTGAATAGTTAATAATTAAATAATAATTAAACTTAAATACCATGATAAGATAATGATTAGACGGAAGTTAGTTTAAGTGAAGTTGTATGCTGGGCATAAAAATTAAGAAAGAGTAAGAGCTTAGAGCTGTGCCCCGCACTGTTTTCGCCCAAACGAAATCTAGTGCGTGGGTAAGAGTTTTTTATTACAAAACACTAAGACGATTTTAACTATAAGGAATATTCACCCAAAACGCAAGGCCTGTGGAAAACTTGACTAAGGTGGGGTTGAAGTTGTAAGGTAAGGGTAGAAAAAATCAATAAAAATATATCCCTTTAACAACATATTTGGAGAATACTAATGGACGATAAAAATACAAACGCAGGCAAAATCTCAATTTTTTCTGGGAGATCAAATCAATTATTTTCAGAAAAAATAGCTGAATCAGCTGACATTCCCTTAGGCCATGTTGAAATAAAAAATTTTAGTGACGGCGAAATATGGGTTAAATACATATCCAGTATTCGCGGTGACGATGTTTATATAATTCAACCAACTAACCCGCCGGCGGAAAATCTGATGGAATTATTAATTATGATTGACGCCGCCAAACGCGCTTCTGCTAAAAAAGTTACAGCTGTTATTCCTTATTTTGGATATGCCCGACAAGATAGAAAAGATCAACCATGTGTATCAATTACTGCAAAATTAGTTGCTAATCTTATTACTAAAGCTGGCGCTGATCGTATCATCACTATAGATTTACACGCCGCACAGATTCAAGGATTTTTTGATATTCCAGTTGACCACTTATTTGCTTCCGCTATTTTTTTACCAAAACTAGAAGAGATAAATATTCCAAATCTCACTGTTGTTTCACCTGACATAGGTGGTATTAAACTGGCGCGAGCTTATGCCAAACGATTAGGCGCTGAATTAGTCGTAATAGACAAACGCCGCCCTGAACAAGGTAAGGCCGAAGTGATGAACATAATCGGCGACGTAAAAGGACGTAATATATTAATAGCTGATGACTTAATTGATACAGCTGGCACTTTCAATGAATCAATTAAAGCTTTAATTAACGCCGGCGCTAAGGATATTTATGGCGTGGCTACACATCCTCTTTTTTCTAACAACAAAGATGGTATAAATGCTGTAGATTTAATTGATAGAAGTGGTTTAAAAAAACTATTTGTTACCAATTCAATTCAACTTAAAAAAAGTTGCGATAAAATTGAAATAGTTTCCGCCTCTTCACTTTTTGCCACAGCAATAATACGAGCACATAACCATCAATCAATTAGCTCACTATTTGCTAATTAAACAAACAAAATATAAATCCAAGGAACGTGTCAGTACGAACGTTCCTTTTTTATTTTCCCGCAATCTATTCGCTTATTCGTACGAATGAACGAATAGTTAATAATTACAAAAAAACAATAAAACTCTTACTCTAAGCTCTTACTCTTACTTAATCAAAACCCAATATACCGCACCTCATCTTGTAATTGTATTCCAAATTGGTCGCGGACTTGTTGTTTAATAAACGAAATTAGTATCACTACATCTTCTGCCTTGGCGCCGCCAACATTTACAATATAATTTGCATGCTTATCGGAAACTTGAGCGCCGCCAATTGCCTTACCTTTTAATCCTGCTCGATCAATCAGCCAACTGCTTGGTAATTGTCCTTTTTGAATAAACTCCTCAATTTTTTCTTCGCCGGCAAACTTAGTTCGCACTTCATCGGCATTTGTAATCGCTGAATTCATAAAAATACAACCTGAAGATGGCACATTGTAGGGTTGGTTGCGCCGTGCGTCAATGTATTTTTTCATCAATTCCTGACTTTCTTTTACTTCGCCTTTTTTTAATTCAAAAACAACTTGCAAGATTACATCACGATTGCGTTTAAAAATTGATTGACGATAACCAAATTCACATTCTGCCTTTTTTAAATGAATCACTTTATCATCGCGACACACCACCACTTCTTTTATCCAGTCGCCAATAAAACCATTCTTGATTTGTGGAATACCCGCGTTGCCGTAAACTGCTCCGCCTACTGTACCGGGCACTGCTACTAGTGGCTCAAGACCAGAGAGGCCTCCCGCAATAACTTTTTGCACTAAAAATCCTAAATTCACACCAGCATCGGAATTTACCAGTTCACCTTCAATAGACCATTGATTATTACGTGCTTCAATTACCAAGCCATCAAAACCTTTGTCCGACACTAAAATATTGGAACCGCCACCTAAAATCAAAAACGGCAATTTTAATTCATCAGCCACTTGAATGGCGCGCGTGAGTTCATTGGTACTGCGCGCCACAAAAAAATATTTGGCTGGCCCACCAATTTTAAAATTAGTATGGGCTGATAACGGCTCAGCCATTTTAACCAAGTCACCCAGGTTGGTTTTGAGTTCAGAAAATAAATCAGACATAAAGTTAAAAATCCTAAATCCTAATTTCTAATTCCTAAATAAATCCAAATATCAAAAGTTAATTAAGGGTGGTCGTGCCGCCCTGTCGTAGGGTTTGTACAGAGCGGAAGTTCCGCGAATGTCCGGCTCGGGCGTGCTGTGGTCGCTTTGCATAGCCCGAGCCAATGAGCGGAACGAGCACTGTTCAAACCCGGAGACCGAGGCGGCGACTCTTGCACCACTTCTCTAGAGAAGTGGTAAAAAAATAAATTAAAAACCACTATTTACATTCTCATTCCTTTTTAAAATTATGGCAAATTCGTAAAATCTACTAAATCCCCTTAAATCCTATATTTTTACCAAAATAAGTCCATTATTAATAATTAATTTATGCTAATATTAGCCAAAATACAATGACACAACCCTTCCTACCGGCAGGCAGGCACGCATTAGCTCATTAATAAGTGTGACCGAAATCAATAATGTGTTTGAGATAAG
>JBBTZY010000067.1:0-1879 GCA_038061115.1 Patescibacteria group bacterium
GTCTTTTTGAATAAAGTAGATATGGTAGATGATAAAGATTTAGTTGATTTGGTGGAAGAAGAAGTTCGCGATTTATTAAAGAAATATGATTTCCCAGGCGACAAAACTCCTATTATCCGTGGGTCGGCTCTTAAAGCACTTGAAGCCGCTCAAGCTGGTAAGAAAGATGATCCAGCTTTGCAACCAGTACTTGATTTGGTAAAGGCCTTAGACGAATATATTCCTGAACCAGTACGTGAAACCGAAAAGCCGTTCTTAATGCCAATTGAAGATATCTTCTCAATTGAAGGTCGTGGTACAGTTATCACTGGTCGTATTGAACGAGGTATTATCAAAATCAACGAAGAAGTTGAAATTGTTGGTCTTAAGCCAACTCAGAAAACTGTTATTACTGGTATTGAAATGTTTAATAAGCAACTTGAGGAAGGTCGCGCCGGTGATAATGCTGGACTCTTGCTTCGTGGTCTTAAAAAAGATGACGTAGAACGTGGTCAAGTGGTAGCTAAAATTGGTAGCGTAACTCCTCATACCGAATTTGAAGCTGAGGCTTATGTTTTGACCAAAGAAGAAGGCGGTCGTCATACCCCATTTCTTAAGGGTTATAAACCACAATTTTATATTCGTACTACCGATGTAACTGGCGAAGTGATTTTGGCTGAAGGTGTAGAAATGGTAATGCCTGGTGACAAAGTTAATTTCCAAGTTAAATTGATTTCTCCAGTGGCTTTGGAAGAAAAGCAACGCTTTGCGATTCGCGAAGGCGGACGCACCGTGGGAGCTGGTGTAGTTAGTAAGATTATTAAATAATTTTTAACAAATTATTATATTATGCCCAGCAATACAACTTCACTTAAGCTGTCGCCAAATTATTACTTAACTATGTTATCTTCTCAAAATTATAATCTAATTATTAATTACACAACCGAACTGCGCTTTATTTTGGCGTAGTGAAGTTGATATTCTGGGTTATGGCAACGCGAAAAAGTAGCGCCGCTACAACAGATGTTAAAGTAGTCACCAAAGAAGAAGAGGGTAAGGCTAAATTGCGTATTCGCATTCGAGCTTATGATCATAGAATTATTGATCAGGCTATGCG
This sequence comes from Patescibacteria group bacterium, assembly GCA_038061115.1. Classification (GTDB taxonomy): domain Bacteria; phylum Patescibacteriota; class Patescibacteriia; order Veblenbacterales; family UBA10138; genus JBBTZY01. Next base: position 1,097 of record JBBTZY010000067.1, read on the forward strand.
TACGATTTTAGAAACTGCACTCCGTAGTGGTGCTCGGGTGGTGGGACCAATTCCACTCCCAACTGAAAAAACTCGTTACACAGTGAATCGATCCTCATTCATTGATAAGAATTCGCGTGAACAATATGAAATGAGAATCCACAAAAGATTATTAGATATTCTAGATCCGCAAGCTAAAACCATCGAAGCCCTCACTAATCTCAATTTACCAGCTGGGGTTGACGTGGAAATTAAAATGTAGTAAAGTAGACGAGCGCTTAAAAACGCACATTACACAGCTTTATTTGGGCTTATGTCGGTAGCTTTGAGAGCTAGACCAATAAAACCAATTAAACTGTTCAAGGATATTTAAATTTCACTATTTCTAAACCATACTCAAATTATATGAAACCGTTTTACCTTAGTTGTGTTGTGGCTTAGAGTTTGGTAAGGCGGTTTTTTTTGCCCCATTAATTATTTCCAAACTTAAGTTTGGAAAATAAAAATAAGGCAAATCCGCCGTAGCCGATAGGCGTAGGCGGATTGATTAAGATTTAGATATTAGGATTTCGAATTTCGAATTTAAAACTATTATGTCCCAGATTTTATTAGCAGTAAAACAGAATATGACCCAAGTTTTCTTGGCTGATGGGCAAGTTGTGCCAGTAACAGTTTTGAAAGCCGAACCTTCGGTTGTGACACAGCTTAAAACTGTGGAGCGTGATGGTTATGAATCAGTGCAACTTGGTTTTGGTAAGCTTCGTCATACTAAGCAAGCAATTTTAGGGCATATTAAATCAGCTG
>JBBTZY010000068.1:0-2857 GCA_038061115.1 Patescibacteria group bacterium
TGTATACATATTTCTATTTTAGCATAGGTGGAGGACTTTTGAAAGAGGTCTATTAAATATCTCGGCCTTGCCTCGATCAAAAAACTGTGGCTCGTGTCGGCCCGGGCAACCTTTTGTTGCCCGCTCCGATTATCATCGGAGCCCACTCGCCCATATTATTAAATATCTCGGCATTAGATCAACAAAACAAAAATTAACACATTTTAATATTTTTTACAAGGTGCAATTATTTAAACAATCCGACTTAATAAATCTCCTACTGCATAAGCCACACCTGAAGCTACCGCTCCAACTCCTAACATTTCCAACCCCGACCGCCACCATTGCCGATGTGTTAAAAGTGTACGCAAACTACCAACCGTAAAAAGCACTATAATGGTAGCAATAATTGCATAGGGAAAAGTTTGCTGTGCGCCCGCGCCAGCTAAATATGGTAACAACGGAACTAATCCGGCTATTAAAAAACTGATAAAAGTTACTCCTGCATTTTTCCATGGATGATTATCACTTGAATCTGGAATCATTTTTAATTCACCGATCATCATTTCATCTACCCATAATTTTTTATCAGCTGTAATTGTATCTACCACCTTATCTAAATTTTCACCGCGCAAACCCTTAGCGTGATACAAATCATAAACCTCTTTTCTTTCTTCCTCCGGCAAATGCTCCACTTCCCACGCTTCACGCGCTCGCTCTGAAGCTACATAATCACGATTGGATTTTTCACCTAAATAATTACTCATGGCCATGGAAAAACCATCGGCCAAAAGATTGGCAAAACCTAAAATCAAAACTACCGTAGCAGAAAGATCAGCCCCCGCCACACCCGCCACCACTGCAAAAGTAGTAATAATGCCGTCGTTTGCACCATACACCGCATCGCGCAAATAACCACCGGCCGAAGTGCTGTGAAATTTTTCATCAGCTGTGCCATCACGATGCATTTGCCGAACTTGTTCAACTAATTCTTTTGAATTCTTAGGATGCCACATACTTAATAAAGTATAAACTAATTAGGAAAAAATTAAAACCCCACTTTAAGTGGAGCTTTAAATATAAAAAAATAATTTTTATTTATTCTTTGTCAGTAAATACTACCAACCGTTTAGAATAACTTTTAGAAATTTTATCCCAAATTCCCTCACAAGTAATGAGGTTTAAATGCGCTTTATTGTCGCTTAAATCAAACACTTCTGCCGCCTCATCATACTGATTATACAGTCGAGATTCACGCACTATAAAAGTAATGCTTTTACCCGCATCATCTTCTACATATACTCTATCTCCCTTGCGTAATTTAAATAAATTATTAAATATTGCTGGTTTCCCATTTTTCCATCTACCAAAATGTCCATCAATAATTGCACTACCATTTTCTCCTGGGCGTACACTTTTCTTAAACCAAGCGGCGTTCAGAATGCCTTTGGGCACACCCACCGCACCATCTGCCGTAAGACCAACTTGTTCAAGAGTGGCATTAATTTTAATTTTTGGAATTTTAAGACGAACGGGTAAGGTTGAATTTATTTGACTAGCTCTTACTGAAGTCAATTTTACATAAGAACCTTGAACAAATAAATTGGGTACGAGAAAAAAAATGACTAACAAAACTATGATTGAATTTTTATTTATTTTTTTCATTTACTTTAATTTGTTTTATTTATATTTTTTCGAATAATGGAAAAAATTCCTAAAGCGGCTAAGATGCTAGCTAAACTAACAACATTCCACATCATATTATTTTTATCACTAGAATTAATACCAGCATTGGGAAGTTTAGGATAAGTTGTTGCTGGAGGTGTTGCTACTGGTGGGGTCACTTCTGACGGAGTTAGTATTCCTGGAATTGTAACTGGTGGAGTTACTACCACTGTAGCTAAAGAAAAATCAATGGCGGTTAAACCATTGGCACTACCTTCGGCTGTGCCAGTATTAGTAGTAGTTGCGGTAAGATTAGTTTCACAAGTATGAACCCATGTTTCTGAAACATCGAGCATATTATTACTATTAACATCTCCTGAATTACCTGATACCGGACTACATTTATCATCCACCACACTCACATTACTTAAAGCCACCACCCCAGGATTGGTTACAGTGTAAGTGTAAGTAACTATTCCACCAACCAGCGGCAGAACAAAAACACTAGGCTTTTTTATTAAATGAATTAAAGGTGGAGAAAATGGCGCGCTGACAACCACGGTTGCGCTCGCTGTATCAACCGCCGTTAAACCATTGGCCTGACCATGAGCTGTAACAGTATTGGTAGTAGTTTGTGAGAGTGTATGAGTACAATTATATTTCCAAGTTTCACTTAAATCTAATTTTGAATCACTATTGGTATCGCCAGCTATAAAAGTTACACTAACACATTTATCATCTACCACCGTAACATTACTCATTGCTACCGTACCAATATTTAAAACTGTATAATCATAAGTTACTAGTCCTGCTCCAGCTGAAAGCGCCAGTGGAGTAGGAATTTTTTTAATACTGATTAATGGAGGAATAGGCGCGGGTAAAGCTGGATTAGAACCTGGTGTAGGAGTGGATCCACTATCAGTTGGTGAAGCGGGTGGAACTACACAAGTTGCTTTAGTAATAGTGTTGGTATCTAAAGTAACCGCGCCAGTGCGCGCCAGTACTCGACCGGCTACATTCACATTAGCATTAAGAGTGATTGAAGCCATCGCTAAAATATTACCCTTAAATGTAGTATTGGTGCCAAGCGTGGCTGAACTGCCCACTTGCCAAAAAACATTACAGGCCTGCGCGCCATTAATAAGTGCTATTGAACTTCCAGCCGCAGTGATAAGTGTGGAAGCGGTTTGAAAAATAAAAACCGCGCTAGAAT
>JBBTZY010000069.1:0-5824 GCA_038061115.1 Patescibacteria group bacterium
GCCTCCCGTAGGAGTCTGGGCAGTGTCTCAGTCCCAGTGAGGGGGGTCGCGCTCTCACGCCCCCTATCCGTCGTAGCCTTGGTGAGCCATTACCTCACCAACAAGCTGATGGAACCTAGGCCCCTTCCCAACCGGCTTTTGGCCTTTTTTTCTTTAACCGACGTCAAAGAAAAGTACGGGGAATTAGCACCGCTTTCGCGATGTTATGCCCCAGTTGGGAGCAGGTTACCAGGGTGTTGCGCACCCGTTTGCCGCTGACGCAACCAACAACATTCAAACAACAACTAACAACTACGAATCACTAATTAATTTTTTAACTAAACCGCCAAGTTGATTTCTAACTTCCAAAAGATGTTTTACAATCTTTTGGTAATCATTGTCATTTATCAACTTCTCAGTTTTAGCTATATCATAGGCCGCCGCCAATTCATTAACTGATCCCAAAGCATTGTGTAGATAACGACTAAAATCTCGATCCGATCTTTTAGCTGAACCTTCAGCAATATTCAAAGCGATCGATAATGCTGCTCGTCGCATTTGATCAACTAAGTGAAGATACGGTCGTGAAAATAAATTTGTTACCTTAACAGTTACTGAATATAAAACCTTAGCATCTTGATAAACTTTAAAATCTTGAAATCTAAATTCCATGATTAAAGTATAACACTAATCGTAAGTTGTCTGTTATAAGCTGAACGTTGCTGGTTGCATCCGCACGACTTGCATGCCTAAAACACGCCGCCAGCGTTCATCCTGAGCCAGGATCAAACTCTCAAAAAGATATGTAGTTATAAATTCTGACTAAAAACAAACGATTTTCATCGCTCGTCTCGCCCACCAAAGCTGAAAGCGTCGGTGGGAGCCAGGATCAAACTCTCATAAAAAATATTTAGAGAAATTGAAAAGCTCAATAAATATGTTTTGAATTTTTCTTTAGATACTCACGGCCACTTCTGATTTCTTAAGAGGAACCAGAAGCTGCCTTAAACTAAACCTTAAATTTGCATTTAAGGATTTGGAATTAACGTAACTTGTCTGTCTTATCACTTGTTAAAGAACAATCACGCCCCGAAGTGTTTCGCTTCAGTGAATCTACTTCAAGGGTTTTCTCTGCTAAAGCGCAGAAAAAACAGAGATACTCGTATGTCTAAAAAGACAAGTACCACTGTTTTTTCTCCACCTATCGCTTAAATTGGGAAGAAAATTTTAGCCGACTTTAAAAGTTACTAATATTTAGCTTTACTAGTATATAAAACACCCCCAACCTTGTCAAGGGCATTTATGGTTAATTCTTGTGGATAGGGAAAAACGTCAAAAACCTCTAATATCAGGCCTTTATTAAGCAACTACACCCTTGCAACGCACTATCTCATTCTTTATAACTTCAGCTACTTTTTTAGGGTCTATTTTTTCATCATAAAAGATATTATGATAGTTGTCTGGCTTAATTCCCAAAACTCTTAAAACTTCCCATACCTTATCCTGTTGTTCTTTAAAATGATTTGGTAAAACCACCAAATGAGTAATGGCTAAATTTTCCGGATTTAAATACGAAGAAGCATCTAAAGCTTCGCATAACCACCGACCATTTTTCGTTCTTAATTGTATCTTACGATAAGCTGGATTCTCCGCCTCAGGATTGATAAAATTAATGGACTCACCTTGATGATCAATATACCCCACCGCTTCTAATTGTTTAACTAATTCTTCGGCGGCTTTTATTTTAGAACTTTCCGAAACCAATAAATATTCTTCGCCCTCTTTTTTATCTTGACTAATTATACCTCTATCGGCTAAAAGTTGTTCAATATTATTTTTAAAATTAATTTTCGTTGATTCAGGTAGTGTTAATTGTGGACCACCAACTACCGGCATGCCACGTTCGTTAGAAGTATCTGGCATATTGGTATTATATTCATCATAAAGCGATATCATTCTGGCTTTAGGAAATTCACTCCTTAACGTCTTCGCCACTTCCAGACCAATAATATCAGATTCAGTTAGCTTATCACTCCAAATTTCACCAGTATGCAAATTATAATCAGCCAAATATGGACTAAATGATTCATACTCTACTGACTTACCTGAATTGTAATCAACCGCTATTCTATCCATTTGGCACCGAGAAAAATTAACGCCTTCCACTGTGGCTTCTTTTTCAGTAAATTCCAAATCTTGTTTCATACTGGCAATTAATTTTTCATCTGATTTGCCACCTTGAATAAATTCCTTAAATGTATCCCGAATTCGCCCAAGCAACCCTTTTACCTCTTTTACTTTTTTTACTTCTTCACTTTTTTGTGATTTAAAATATTCTAACTCTTTATTAATAGAGTCATCTTTACCATCTTCTATGTGATGTATTTTGGATTCTATTCCCATAATACTAACTAATTACTTACTAGATTTTTCTTTGCGCCAATCTTCAATTTCTTTATGATTTCCACCTAATAAAACCTTAGGCACTTTATATTTTTTACCATCAGCCACAAACACTTCAGGACGAGTATAATGGGGATGCTCGAGATAAGTCATGGAGTCATGGAGTGATGAAGTCAAGAAGTTTTTCTTTCTAACTTTATGACTACCTGGCTTTAGGTCTAAATTATTTTCTAACTTTATGACTACCTGACTAAATGACTCGTTTTGGATGGACTCTTCTTTACCAACTACCCCCGGAATCATACGAGACACAGCATCAATAATCATCGCGGCTGGTAATTCTCCACCAGTAACCACATAAGGACCAATGGAAATTTTTTCGTGCACGAATTTTTCCACCCGTGCATCTACACCTTCATATCGCCCACAAATAAAAACCAACCTGTCATATTTTGATAATCGCACCGCATCACTCTGCGTAAACTGCTTCCCATTCGCGGCTAAAAGAATTACTCTTATTTTTTGAAATTTGACCCGCCGGCTGGCGAATTGGGATTTTGAATTTGATTTGAAATTTGAAATTTGAAATTTGAAATTCAAAGCCCGAAGCGATTTGAGGGCTTTGTACACTGGTTCCACTTTCAAAACCATCCCCGCCCCACCGCCATACACCCTGTCATCAACTTTATGGTGCCTATCGGTTGAATACTTCCGCAAATCATGTGTTTGAATTTTAATCAATTTCGCACTTTGCGCCCGCTTCAAAATACTCTCATTAAAATAAGAGTTCAAGGCATTGGGAAAAATGGAGATGATATTAAACTGTTTCATAAACAAAACTACCATAGCATATTATAAGAAAAATAAAAAGAGTCAGGTGTAATTATAACAAGTGACCCTATCCTTACCTTGAAGATAAATACTACTCTTTAATTTGTTCCTTTAACATTTCATCAATAAATGCAATAGACCGTTCAATTTATTTCCCGTCTTTCGGTAGTTGGACGGGCCACGTTGGTTCATCAGCAATTTCATCCAATCCTATATCTGTTGTCTAAAAAGGAAACAACCGAAGCACGCTTCGACATGTTCCGCAATCTTCAGTCGCTCTACTGTGGATAGTTCTGAAATTGGATGTTTGCTGTAGTAATCGTGTAAGCGTTCTCTAGTCGGATGCATTAAATTATTTTCCGGCATTGCTATTCTCCTTTCTGCATTTCTATTGTTACGGTACCTTGCAAAATGGTCACATACATCTCAAGGCATACTCGGCCCCTGGTTAACTCTTCTATCTTCTGCCTCGTAACTTTGGCCTGCTCCTCGCTGAACTCTGCCTCAATCACATTGATTGTGAGCCTGCCCTTAGTTTCTTGCGCAAATTCCTTGATCATGGCAATGATGTCTTCTTGGGAAACACCCAAGCCAAGCAGCTTTGCAGTCGCGCGTTTTTCCTTTGCATCGGCATTCGCCCACATCTTCCGAACGAAATTGGTCTTGATAAGCTCGCCCTTGATAATATCGCTCGCCGCTACGCCACCGAATCTTATGGCGTAAGCTAGAATACCCAACCTCTCAAATGCTAAATCACGAAGCTGACCCCGCAATTTATGTATGTGTTTTACGTTTTTTTCTTTCATGGAATTACTCCTTAGGTATTGTTTTTAATGAATTATTTAATTATTTATTTTTAAGTAACTATATATCCTGTTATATAAAATGTCAATTTAAATAGTATTTATTTTTAATCTAATTAAATTAATTTGGCTAATATAAAAGAAAAAATATCTAAATAATTCATAATAATATGTCAAAATTATTGACAAATTTTTTTATAAATGCTAGCATTATATTATGGACACTTTAAATAAACTGCTTAATTTAGGCCTAAATCAAAAAGAAGCAGCTACCTATTTAGCAGCTTTAGAGCTAGGGCCGGCTTCTATTTCACAGCTTGCCGCCCGGGCTAAAATCAAACGCCCTTCGGTGTACCACTACTTAACTGCCCTAATCAGCAAGGGGCTTGTTTACCAAACTGCTGCAGGTAAACGCAAACAGTACGCCACTCACGAACCAAATCAGTTGCTTTCTATTGTGGAACAAAACCGACAGAATTTGGTCTCAATCCTACCCGAGTTAACTGCCCTGCATCACGCCTCGCCCAAACAACCAAAAGTTATGTTTTACGAAGGCAAAGACAGCTTAATTAAGATATACAATGAAATATTCTCCACCACTTATAATTTATACGCCGTCTTTTCGCCAGCCAAATACTTTAAACTTTTTTCACATAGTGATAATGCAGCTTTTCTTGCCAAACTCAAATCAAGCGGCGGTAAATTATTTAATTTAGTAGAACAAGACGATAACGCTAAAGAAATTTTAAAGCCAGGTTATCGCAAAGGCATTAGTCAAGACAAATTTTTACCAGTTTCGGTTAAACTGGCAGTTGACTTTTTAATAACTAAAAAAAGAGTAGCCTTGGTCTCACTCAACAATCAAACGGCCACTATTATTGAAAATGAGGATACTGCTTCGGCTATGATGGAAATTTTCAAACTGATTTGGAGTTCAATCAAATAGGGTATAAACAAAACCACTCGCCGCAGAGGTGAGTGGTTTTTGAAATCTATTTTAATTTTAGATTTTCAGATTATCCACCATTTTACCTATTCACAAACTCCACTTTTAAATCTCTACCAAACGCATGCGCGACTCGATAAAGTGTTTCAGTGGTAAAATTCTGTTCACCAGCTTCAAGGCGTGCAACATTACTTTGGGTAGTGCCAATTTTTTTAGCCAAATCACTTTGCGACATTTTTTGTTTAGTACGTAATTGTAAAATCTGATAAGCAATCTCTAACTGCTTACCGTAGGCCTCATAACGTTTCTTAAACTGTTGATCTTTAAGACGTCCATTAACATAGGCGTCAAAATCAACAGCTTTTTTTGTTAGTTTAACTTTAGACATAAAAATTTGGATAATTAATAACGTCTTGATAACGAAATTCAGCAATTTTTATTTCCAATAAAGGTGTTTGCGTTGTTCGTTTGATAAAACCGTGTAGTATTACTATTGTTTGATGAATAAATGTAAAGTAAAATAATCTGTACCTATTTTTTCCAAAATCAACTCTTAACTCTCTCATTTTACCTTTAATATGTTTACTATATGGCTCATCGAGCACGCCTTGATGTTGTCTTAAAAAATCGATGTACTTTAATATTTTAGCTTGATGGTTGACGGGTAAACTATCAATAAACTCAATCACTGGACTAGCAATACCAGTAGTATAAAACTTCACACTATATGGTGTATTTTCATTATATATCATATAGGATATATGTCAAGTACTTAAAATTAATACATCAAAACTACAACAATCACTGTATATTAGACCTCTTTCAAAAGTCCTCCACCTATGCTAAAATAGAAATATGTATA
>JBBTZY010000070.1:0-13442 GCA_038061115.1 Patescibacteria group bacterium
CAGCGGTAGCAGTGGTATTGTTGATGCTTTTAGTAACCCATTGGATGGTCAAGGTGGTTGGATTAATAATCCACCTAATGCGCCAAATGGTATTGTTGATGGCACACCAATTGATGATTACACTTGGAGTTTTAAAACCGGTGAAACAACAGATTGCGCGCCATCACTTTCAAGTGTCACTCCAAATAATGGTGATTATGGCGATACAGTTACGTTATCTGGTAAGAATTTTGCTTTAACTGGGGAAGTAGAGTTTCACGATGTAATAGCCGATGATAATAGTTTTGATGGTTTAAAAAATATTTTATGTTGGAATAAAGCCGCCTGCCCAGATCAAATTAAAGTGCGAGTACCAGTAGGCGCGCGTAGTGGTTTGGTAAGGGTGCAAGTGGGGCGCGATTATTCCAATGGTTTACCGTTTACTGTCACCAGTCCTTACATAGATTCTTTATCACCTGAAGAAGGTGGTATAGGGCAGTTTGTTACAGTTGCTGGTGAAAATTTTGGCAGTGTGGCGGGACGGGTTATGTTTAGTGATAAGCAAGGTGAAGTATCGGCGTCTTGTCCTGATTATTGGTCAGATAAACAAATAGTTATCAAAGTACCAATTGGTTCTGCAATAAATACTTCAGCACCAGTACAAGTTATTACATCTACGGCTAAAAAGAGTAATTTTGCCGATTTTACAGTTACCAATGATACACCAGGACCGGGGCTTTGTAGTATTCAGCCCAGTCGTGGCAATGCTTTGTCTGGAGTAATTTTAAATGGTGAGCGTTTTGGCACTGTTCGGGGTAATAGTAAAGTATTATTTGAAACTGCTGAAGCTAGTGTAACTGGTTGGACCGAAACAGCTATTCCGGCAGTAGTACCTCAACTTACTTCCGGCGGCAAAGGTGTAGGCGTGGTAGTAGTGAGTAAACCATCTAATCGTGTGGGCTTTCAAGTGTTAAATGGTCCGGGTGTAGTGGAGCAAGCGACTTGTGCAAGCTCTATGCAAAGTCCTACGCCGTATAAATCAAGCGCTGAAGTTTGTAAAAATGCTGTACTAGGCGCGCGGTTTAATAAGGTAATGCAGGAAGCTAGTTTAAGGGCGCTAAATAATTTAGAATTAAAAAAATGTAATAATGATGATGAGTTTAATCCCGGCGCTTGTGCGAATGTAGTGGTTTGGGATGAAGCAGAAACTACCACTTATAAAAATGTTGATAATGCAGTAATTGGTTTTAGTAAAGAGCCAGATTCTGATTTAGAACCAAATTTTTGGTATCAAGCCACTATTTCCGGCTCGATTGTTAAAGAATTTGGCGGCGCACCACTTGGTAATAATTATCAATGGCAGTTTAGAGTGCGCGCCAGTGATGATAGTTGTACAGTTGATAAAGTGCGTGTAGTGCCATCGACAGCTTATATTAGAAATTATTTAGATAATCAAAATTACAATGCCCAAGCCGATGCCCAGAATTGCAATATCTTAAAAATTGAAGATGGTTGGAGTTGGGAATCATCTGATCCAGCTAATGTACTCATTGATGATGTTTGGCCGGGGGCGTCTAAAGCTGTCGCTAGTGGCGTGGATCAAACAGAACCGATTGATTGGAGTTTTGATCAGCCAGTACAAATTACTGCCAAAATTGGCAGTGGGACTGATCTTAAAGATGATTCTAGTGATTTGTATTTTTCAGACACTGCTTGTCAAACCAATGCTGATTGTGAGTTGTGTGGAGTCGGTAAATCAAGTTGTGAACAAAGTAAATGTACACCGGTGATTTCTGGCTTTACGCCTAATAATGGCGCGGTTGGTACTTGGACAACAATTGCTGGTTGTTATTTTAGCAATCAAAAAGGTCAAGTGTTTTATAAAAATAATGTAGAGGGCTTATGGCCTGATCCCGAGCTTTGCGGTAAAAACACTTGGGGTAATACGCAAATTATTAGCGAAGTGCCGCCTGGTGCTGTGGACGGTAAAATTACTGTAGTACGTCCACCGGCGGGCGAGGGCGATATAGCAAATAGTAGTGATGATTTTATTAAAAATAATGTAGCGCGCCCCGGTATTTGTCGGGTGGAGCCAAGGCAAGTATTTACTAAAGATTTAAATAATCAAGAAAAAGCCAAGGTTACGATTTTCGGTAAGTTGTTAGATGGAAGTAGGGGACAAAATTTTGTTGAGTATTATTTACGCAAACCAGGTAATTTATTGCAAATTAATGGACAAGCTACAAGTTATGTCTCTTGGATTGATACAATGATTGAAGCTATTACACCAACTATTGAAGATGTAACATTAATAGCGCCGAGTGATGTGTTAAGAGTTGTAAAAAAACCAGTGCCCGCTGAGTTAATTGCCTTAGGCATAAATGAACTTAATTCCAACACTTTAGAATATCGAATTGTTGAATCAACTGTTGGCACCACCAAACCACCGGTTATTACTTCTATCTCGCCTGATAATGGCCGAGCTGATTCTACTGCCACCACAGTGGTAACAATTAAGGGTTCGGATTTTGGAACTAGCGGTGAAGTGTGGTTTGTTAAAGGTGCCGAAGAGAAAAAAGCTGATTTTGCTAAATGTGGAAGTTGGACTGATACAGAAATTGTTATTGCCGCGCCAGTTGGATTAGTTGATAATGGCGAGTATAAAATAAAAGTAATAACTGATGGTGGTTCTGATATTTATGAACATTTTACAGCCAATAAAATAATTCGCCCCGGTGTTTGTTCTATATCACCAAAATTTGGTAAAGAGGGTACGGAAGTTTCTATCGGTGGTTATAATTTTACTTCTAATCAACCCGGGCTGAGTATGGTAACAGTGAAATGCGATACTGGTGATTCCGTAACTACTGGGATAAATAGTTGTCAGGATAATGTAGTAGAAGATGATACAGGTAGCGAAGGAGATGTTGATGATAGGTTTGTACTAAAAGAAAAAGTAAGTTTGAAAACAGGCGCTCTTGTAAAATATGGTATTACCAATTGGGATAATAATAAAATTGTTGTAAAAATGCCCCCTAAAGTGCGCACTGGTGATGTGCGGGTGTCGGTAGATTATACGCCAACTGCGGTGGGGGAACTGCGCGGTTCTAACCCTATAACATTTACTGGCGCGCCGTTTATAAATCGTATTACACCCGACAAAGCATCGGCCGATAGTTTTATTACAATTGAAGGTGGAAATTTTAGCGACTGTACTACTCGCGGTATAGATTTAGACGATCCTTGTGTAGTAAGTTTTGGTAAAAATAATAACGATAGAGAACCGGCGGCTCCACTTCCAGCAATGTGTTTATGGAGTGATAGTTTTATTGTAACTAAAGTACCAGAGGATGCGGCTGATGAGAAACCCCAATTAGTGAAAGTGCGTACACTTAATTGGCCAAGTGTGGGAATTTTAGAAACCGAAGATAAAGATAGCAAACCATTCACGCGCGATGAATCAGTGCCCAAGGCACCAGGGCTTTGTGCTTTGAATCCTGCCCAAGTAGATGAAGATGATTTACCAGAGCAAGTTATTTTGTACGGCAATCGATTTGGAGGAAGCGCCACGCTTTATCCTAACCCGCCAATTAAGCCAGATCCAAAAGATTATAGTAAACACGATCAAGTAAAATTTACTAATCTTCAATATTCTGAAATAAATCCGCCAGTTTGGGGTGCTGTTGGTAGCGATACGTCTTGGGCTGACGATCAAATTAGAGTTAAAGCGCCACAAAATACTAAGTCCGGTTTGGTAAGTGTGCAAAAAACTATTACGCAAATTATTAGTCGTACTTGTTCTGGTGTACAGCTTGGGCAGATATGTTTGGGTGTTTGGCAAGATGTCACAGAAAAAAAATTAACCACCAGCAATCCTTTGCCATTTAAAGTGTCAGCGGGTGATTTGGAAATTACCTCATTTAATCCATTTGATGGTGAGAACAACGTTTGCCGTAATATGGCGATTGACGTAAAAACCAACCAGCCAGTGAAACCAGCCAATTTTGATGAAGCAATTAAGTTAGTTGATTTAACTAGTTTATTAACTGATCCCGATTTTAAAGATTTAGTTTTTAGAGCTACACCTTACATTAAAGAAATAAAAAATAGTGCTGGTGATATAATTGATACTGAATACGGTTTAACTATCAGCCCGCATAAAATATTTGATCCTAAGCATAATATTAAACTGATTGTTACTGGTGGTGATAAAGGTATAGTGGCTGAAGATGGCGGCAAGTTAGATTGTACTGGAGTTTTAGATTTTCCAGTTAATGCGCCTAGTTGCGAATTAACTTTTACGACCAGTGATAGATTCTGTACGATTGATAAAGTGGAAATTTCTTATCAGCCACCACCAGACCCGTTGCCGCCATTGCCTCCGTTGCCAAAGGACAAAGAACCTAATTTATTTACCACTAAAAATCAATCTAAACAATTTATCGCTAAGGCCTATAATATAGCTTGGGCTAATCCAGTTGGTTTGACTTGTCCCATCGGATTTGATATATGGAATGATTTTGATAAAGATGGAAATTTAGATCTGGGCGAATGTGAAAAGAAAGATGAGCTTATAGGTGTTGATTATGCTTGGAGTAAAGTTGATCCAAATCAAGCGATTAGTATTTTACCCAAAGTATTGCTGTCAAATAAAGATATAAAATCAACCACTAAAGAAGGTTTGGCTAAATTAATAGTGACAGGTTTCAAATCAACTGGTAGCACTCCAATAGTAGATGATGATTGTCCAGCAGATAGTGTTTGGTCTGATGAAGACAATGACGCAGTTAAAGATGCTAATGAATGTAAATTAACTGATCCCAGTTGGCGTAGCGTTACAACTTGGGAAGATATGATTGTTTTATTTGGTGGAAAAGTTAAAGCTGAAAATTTTGTGCCAGGTAGTGGCACAACTATGGCTTGTCGTAATGGTATGATAACCGCTACATTAGATCGCAGTTTGCCAGCCGGAAATTGGAACGGCGTGTTTACTTTGGAAAAAGTTGTAACGACTGGTAATGTGTCAGTTACTGGTACAGTTAGTGTGTCTAAAATTGGTGCTTTGGGTAAAATTAGTTTTATTCCCAGCACGCCTTTAGATTCCGGCGCTAATTACAAAGCAAAGTTAAATCCTAAAGTTTTTACTTGTACTGGTTTAGCGGATTGCACTTGGCAATTTACGGCTGGTGATAAAATTTGTACTGTGTCACGGGTGGAAGTAACTCCTAATAAAGTTGATTTTACATCTAGCGGCCAAACTTCTAATTTGACTGCAGTAGCTTATGACGCCAATGGTCAAACCTTACCAATGGATCAAATTACTTTTACTTGGAGTAAAGAAGATTCAAAAGGAATAGTTAATTTAAATAATGGTAATACTAATTTGTTAGCTAATCCTGGTTTTGAAAATCAATTAAATGAAGAAACTAATTGGTCGGGTGGGGTAATTGAAAATACAATTAAAAAAGATGGTTTAAGTAGTGTAAAAATTAACACTGATAGCGCCCTATCTCAAACTGTTTCGGTTATTCCTAACCATACTTATAGTTTTCAAGCTTATGTTAAAAATGTTAATTCAGCTAGCGAAATTAGAATTGGTAATGTAAATAATGGTGGTACTAAAGTAATCTGCGGTGATTTAAATTCATCTTGCACTGATAATGAATGGATTTTAACTAGAAGGATTGTTACCCCAACTTCTAATCAATTAACTATTAGAGCTTCAGTTCAGTATGGATTTTTATATATTGATAATGTCAGTTTACAAGATGTTACCAGTGTTAACTTAACTGCCACTGGTCGTGATGGACAAGCACAAGTTAAGGCCACTGGTTATTTTTTGGCTGGTTCAACTGATCCCATTGTTAGTACTGGCAAATGTCCCAATGCTACGATTTGGAGCGATGATGACGCTGATGGCACAGTTGATGATCAAGAATGTAAAATTACCTCCAGTCAAGCTAGCGCTACTGTGCCAGTGAATGCTTTTATTTGCGATGCGCCGTGGCAAATAAGTGACCCTGATTATAATTTCCGTTTGAATTATTGTCGCATTAAAGATAAAGCCAGTGTGGTGAGTTTTATGACAGAGGATACTGGGCCGGTTGAAAGTTTTAAAACGTTTGATGGCACATCTGATTTTATTGCACTGCCTCAAGCTAAATCATTTGATTTAACTAAAGTAGTTACTATGTCAGCTTGGATTCAGCCAACTGATTTAAGTGGTGAAAGATATATAATTTCTAAATTAAAGGATAATAAAGGTTATGCTCTACGCTTAAAAGATTCTAAATTAGAAATAGTAATTAATGATAAAACTTTATCAACCACTACCGTTTTAGTAGCTAATACTTGGTATCATTTAATGGGTACTTTTGATGGTACAAATTTGAAGTTATATGTAAATGGAAAAGAAGAAGTTGGTAAGTTAGAATATAAAAATGCTATTTTAGTTAATGATTCGAATGCAACAATTGGTGCTTCAGTAGATCACGCTAATTTTATAAAAGGTAATTTAGATGAGGTTGGTATATTTAACAAAGCACTCACACCCGAGCAATTGAAATCACTAGTACTGCCATATTTAACACAAATAACTACAGCTCAAGCCGCGGCAGTTAATCCAGTGGTTGGTATTTGTCCGTCGGGTTATGATTGGGTAGATGATGGTGATAATACACTTGAAAATGGTGAGTGTATTTCAACTTTGCGTGAATATTTATTCCCTAATCCAGATAACAATAAAGAAGCAGTTGGTATTCGCGTGTATCCAAATCCAGAACGATTACCGGTGGCCGACTGGTATAAAAAACGTACTGATATTACCAAGGGTAGTTTAAGTAGTATTAAAATAGATGGTTATGATGCGGGTGTTGGTGGCACAACTACTTACGTGTCGGCTTTGAATCGTACCGGTGCTGGCAATAAAGATATTTACAGTAATATTTATGTTTTAACTTATCCAACCACAAGCGGGCAATTATTAAAAGATATTGTTAAACAGTTAATAGATAGTTGGGAGTTTAATACTAATTTTCCAACCGGCGCTGATACTAAAATAGAAGAGAAGGCAAAATTACTTCGTGATTTAACTCGCTTGCGTGATATGACAAAAATTAAGGATTGGCTTTCCGATTACTATCAAGCTAAATCAGATTACATAAAAATTAAAGCGGGGAGTTTCGTAATTGGTAAAACTTTTAGCACTTGGCCATCGTGGCAGGGAGTTTTGGGTAGTGAATTAAAACAAAGTTTGCCAGTTGACCCGGTGAATGAGTTAGATTGTCCTTTGGGGGGAGATTCAGCTGCTCTTAAAACTTGTTTAGATGCTAAGATACTTTTATTGAGTTGTCCAACTGGCCCGCAAGTTTATTCTTATAGTTATAATAGCGGCGCTACACCACCAGTGAATGTTGATACCAATTATGAAGTTAGGCCAATTGCTCCAGCAACTTTAATTACTTGGCAGGGGCGTGTGAAACAAAATATTTCGAATAATCCGGCTTGTCCAGGTTCGGCCGAGGTTATGGTATTGTTGTCTGGTGCAGGCGATGGAAATGTAACAAGTGCGTCGGGTATTAATTGTAATATTAATGGTGGTGTTATTTCTGGCACTTGTTCTGTATCACTTGCTAAAAAATCTGATTTCAACGCCTTAACAGCTACTGCTACAGGTCCAACTCCTTCTATATTTAGTAGTTGGACGCAAATAGTGCCGGGGGTTGGTTGTATTGGGAATAATTCAACCCTTAATTTGCCATGTAATCTTGGTAAAATAATGGGGGATGTTATTCAAGGTGTTAATTTCGTTAAAAAATTTACTGTGACTATTACTTCTGTTGGTGCTAGTGGTATTGTACGTTTAAATGGCGAAAATGTTAGTATTGGTGGTTTTAAAGAATTGGCTGAAGGTACCACACTTAATTTTACCGCCACACCTGCTTCAGGTTATGTGTTTTCTGGCTGGGCGGGAATATCGCCCAATAAATCAATTAGTTTAACCTTAACCAGCGACATTACAGTAACAGCGAATTTTACACCAGAGTACACGTTGAAAGTTGAACCAAAACCAACTAAAGGTTTAGTCACCTCAGCCTCTTTAGGTGTAAATTGTGGTAGCAGGGCCGGACAAAGTGCTTGTAATAAAAAAATAGATCCTAGTGCTATTCCTGGTGGTACTCTTACTTTTAATAATAGTAGTTTGCCAGCCGGTTATGAATTTTTAGGTTGGACTGGGGGAGATTGTAGTGGAACAGGTGATTGCACTTTAACTTTTAATAACCATAAAACAGTTGGCACTAATGTTCAAATTAAAACCTTTAATGTAAATGTTACAAGTAATAATGGTACAGTTACTGCAGATGGTATAAATTGTGGTATTGATTGTACAGGTACATACAACTACGGCACCAATGTTACCTTAACCGCCAATCCAAATTCAGGTTATGAGCTTACTGGTTGGGGTGGAGCTTGTAGCGGCAATTCTATTACTTGTACCATTAGTAATATTTTAGAACCCAAAAGCGTAACCGCTAGTTTTGCGAAAAAGAAATATACTTTTAATTTAGCTTTTGCTGATGGTGCTGGTAGCGTGTCATTTAATCCCGATACTAGACCAACGAATTGTTCTAGTGGTACTACTTGTCAGGTTTCAAATATTGAACATGGTATTAATTTTGTACTCACTCCCACTTTTGATAACACTACTTTAGATTTAAGTAGTTGGAGTAATTGTACGCCGGTGGCAAGCACAAATAATTGTACTGTTACAATGGATAGCACTAAAATAGTCACCCTTACCCTCGATCCTAAAGCTCATAGATTAGTAATTAATAAACAAGCTGGCTCTGATAATGGTGATGCTACTATTACTTCAAATCCGGTTGGTTTAAATTGTGCAGAAGGTGGCGCGTTGACGTGTAATATAATTTATCCCTTCATATCCATCCCGGTCGTTACTAATGTGACTTTAACAGCTAATAGTGCCAGCTCCAATATTGGTAATTGGGGTGGTGATTGTAGTGGTTCAGGTACTGTGCCTTGCACTTTAGATGTAAGTATTGCTACTGGTAGTAATAAAACAGTTAGTCTTCAATTAACACGCAAGAAATATAATTTTAATTTAGCAATTAATAATAATAGTGGCGCAACTGGCAAAGTGAAATATAATAACACCGATTATACTGGTACTGGTAGTCCACATACTTTCGCTAATATTTTACATGGTGAAGTAATTACGCTTACCGCTACACCCGATGGTACAAATAGAATAGGTAGTTGGAGTGGCGATTGTTCATCAGCTGGTCAAAATGCCAATTGTAGTATCACTGTAAATAGTGATAAAACTGCTAATATTAGTTTTGTGCCAGGAACTTATAATGTAAGCATTGATCAAGGACAAGGACAAGGTAGAGGTACTATTACATCAAATCCAATCGGCATAAATTGTGTTTATGACGGTGCAGGTAACGGCGATGATTGTAGTGAAAACTATCCCGCAAATAGTAGCGTTACCTTAACCGCCACATCAGACGCTTCTTCTGGGTTTATGGGTTGGGCTGATGGCTCATGTATAGGGTTAACAACACCTTGTACTATTAACCCGCTTAATGGTAATAAATCAATGACCGCTTGGTTTAAATTAAAGCCAAGTTTAACAATTGGTGCCGATGGAGTGAATTCAAATTGGAATCAATCCGATACTATTAGTGTGAGTGTGCTTAATGGTGGAGCTACAACTAATTGGGGTTATAGCGCCGATGGGATTTGCGCTACAATTAATTATTTAAATACTGGCATACAGGCAGTTATTAGTAATCATTACACTGGTTATATTTGTTTTAGAAATATCAACACTGATAATCTTACGGGATACCTTAGTGTTGGGCCACTTAAGGTTGATAAGGCCCCACCAACTCCTCCAACTGTTGTAGTTTCTCCTGCCACTATTTATGTCACTGATTTTATAATTTCGTGGACAGCAGTTACAGATGTTGACAGTGGCTTGAATCACTATGAATTGTGGCGTGCACCTGATAATGGTGGAGGTCCAGGCGCTTGGGCAGTGGTGGCTGGAAAAAATAATTTATCCGTTGCTACTTTATCAACCACTGATAATCCTGCAGTTGGCACTTGGTGGTATGGTATTCACGCAGTTGATAATGTGAGTAATTGGAGAGCTGAAGTATCGTCACAGAAAGGTATTAAATTAGCGCCTCAACCTCCTACGTATAGCAATCTTAGTGCTAATACTATAACAAATAATAGCGCGACGCTTAAAGTTAATGTAACAGCACGAGGCGCACAAACACAAATATATTTTAGATATCAAAATATAAATAGAACTTGTGGTAATTTATCGTCAACTACAAGTTCGCAAGGGTTAGATACTGTATCTACTAGCGCTGTGAATCAATTAGTGCAAAAAACAATAGTTGGTTTATCACCCAATACAACTTATTATTATTGTGCTTTAACTACTCCAGGAACTTATTATTCTGAAACCACTGTTCAGAGTTTTGTCACTAATCCAAATTAGTACAAGCTTTTTATTTAATTTTGCGCTATACTTAAATCAGATTTAATTTATTAAATAAATTATTTTATGTTTGATGAGAATTCTCAAAATCCAATTCCCGCTGTTCCACCAACTATTAATCCACCTACGCCTTCGTCTACCCCTGTTAATCCAGCTCCGGTTGACGATATTTTTGCGGCCACTGATTCAAATATAAAAGATTCTCCATTTACGCAAGTAGGTGGTCAAGTGCCACCACCAGTGGAAATACCAATGAGTCAAATAGGTAAGGTATATTTTTGGCATAAATGGTGGTTTTGGGTTGGGCTCGCCGTAATAATAGTAATTGCCGGGGGAGTGCTGTGGTGGCAGGGTTCGTCACCAACAGACAACAGACAACAGACAACAGACAACAACAATCAACCACAATTTTTTGATCAGCCACAAAATCAACCGCCAGTGAATAATCCGCCGCCTATTTTGCCTATTGATCAAGATTCCGATGGCTTAACTGACGCCGAAGAGCAAACTGTTGGCACTGATCCTTTAAAACCCGATACTGATTCAGATGGTTTATTTGACCGCGAAGAAGTTAAAGTTTATTTAACCGATCCGCTTAAAGCTGATACCGATGGCGATACCTTTGCCGATGGCGTAGAAATTCAAAACGGTTACAATCCGAAAGGTGATGGGAAGTTGTTGGAATTGCCAGTGCAGTAGTTGGGTTAGTAAGAGTCACGCCTCATCGGCGGATAAATAAGAGGATAGAGGAAGAGTTGTGGCAATGTTATTCTGAGTGAAGCGAAGAATCTCAAAAATCCTAAATCCGAAACTCTAAATCCTAAATAAATCCCAATAATTTGAATTATAAAAGTTTGTGATTTTTAAATTTGTGATTTATTTGGGAATTAAGATTTAAGATTTCGGATTTAAACACTTTAGTCATTGAATAAAAATTTAAAATTAAAAATTTTCGAATTTCGATATTTCAGCCTTCGTAGCTAAAACTACTACGGCGAAGTAGGCTCGATATTCGAATTTAAATAAATCTATGTTCGACTCCAACTCATCATCTAAAGAAAGCGTGCCCTCAGTTGCGCCTAAAGAAGCGAGTAGCGAGGCCTGGGGTGATATTCATGTAATGCCTCAAGCATCGGCCAGCAATTCGTCAGTACAAGCACCCACGATGAGCAATTACGCTTCAGGTATAAATAAAAAATGGTTGATAATTTCCGGTATTATTTTAGGTGTGTTAATTATTATTGGTGGTGGTTATTGGTGGTGGTCAAGTAGAGTGCCAACTGACAACCAACAACCTATAACCAACAACAATCAGCCGGTAAATACGCCACCGGTCAATGAGCCGCCAGTAGAACCAGAGCCCCAAGTTTTGCCTGTTGAGGAAAGAGATCGTACGCGTTTCAGGGATATAAAAAATATTCAAACCGCCTTGGATTTGTATTTTAGTGATCTTAAAAAATATCCAATTTCGGTTTTGCCAATAGTTTTAGGGCTTCCGCCAACCGTGGTTTTATCAGCCGCCGGTTTCACACCGCTGGAACAAAAACAAGGCGCCGAGTATTTAGCAGTAGTGCCAAAAAATATTGAGCCGGGTGGTACTGGTTATTTATACGAAAGTTCTGATGGTACAACTTATACTATTACCTTTACTTTAGAACAAGGTGTAAGTAATTTATTAGCGGGTGAGCACAAGGCCTCGCCCAAAGGTTTTGATACTGAAGTGCTTGTTCCACCAGTTGAACCCCGTGGTTTAACTTTGCCAACTACTACAATTGATACTGATGCCGATGGCCTAACTGATGCCGAAGAAATTATTTTGGGAACAGATAAAGATAAAACCGATAGTGACAGTGATACTTATTCCGATGGCTTGGAAGTAGATAATGATTATGATCCAGCACTTCCAGAATCAAAACGTTTGACAGTCAGCTCAAAAATTTCAAATTATCAAAGTGAACGTTTCAATTACAGTATAATTTACCCATCTAGTTGGCTCGCCAAACCAAAAGATACTGAAGGCAGTGAAGTAATTTTTAGTGGGGCGGGTGATGAATTTATTGAAGTATTAGTAATAGATAATCCAGAGCATTTATCGGCTACTGATTGGTATATCAAACAATTATCAGGCGTAACCGCTGATCAAATTCCTACCATTCAAGTAGAAAGTGCCACTTGGGTTTTATCATTCGATGGGCTTAATGCCTATTTCGCTAACGATCAATATATATTTACCTTAGCTTATAATGCTGGAACTTCCACAGAGGTATCTTATTATAAATTATTTAGGGCTATGCTCAGATCATTCAAATTAGTTGTCACTGTGCAATGATATTTAAATTTATAGTATGGTTGTCATTCTGAGGCATCAGCCGAAGAATCTCTGTTATTACTAAATTTAAAGATCCTTCGTTTTAACTCAGGATGACATAATGGTAGTTTAGTAACTTATTCAAGTTAGTCATTATGAAAATTAATGAAGTTAAAAAGCTTGTAAATAAATTAAGTAAAATAATCGCCCCCCAAGTAGGCGATTATTTTGCAGAGATTGCGGTAGGTTTGGTTGATGAGTCAGCCATGCGACATTTAAATAAAATTTATCGGAAGCACGATAAAGTAACTGATATTTTGTCGTTTATTCATGAGGTTAAACCCATAAGCGGAGAGCTGGTTTTGTGCTTACCTCAGGCCGAGCGCCAAGCTAAAAGAATGGGACATAGTTTGGAGAAGGAGGTAACGATTTTATTAATTCATAGCTTACTTCATTTAGCAGGGCATGATCATATGAAGGTGGGTGAGAGAAAGGTGATGAGGGGGCTTGAGCAGAAGATGCTTAAATCGTCATTCCCCTGAAAAGGGGAATCCAGAATTACCAATGTCTAATTCCCAAATAAATTTTAAAATCCTAATACTTAAAAACTAAAACTTT
>JBBTZY010000071.1:0-5315 GCA_038061115.1 Patescibacteria group bacterium
TTTAAAGAAATGGCTTTAACACCCCAATAAAACATTGGCGAGCGACAAATTTTAGGAAATAAAAAAACAAATCCATATAAATTTTAGGATTTGGTTAAAATCTAACAATCAAAGAACGATTTAATGAAATGTTATAAATTTTTTAAACCATTCTTTTATAGCTGTAAGAGTACTTTCTGAGTCATTAGTATTTTTTGTTTCCGGCCACTGGCAACCATTGGCTTTGAATTCTTCCAAGGTCAGGGTGGGGCCAAACGATTTTATAGTAGGGCTCTTACCTACATCGCTTGTTTCTTTTGAAATACGAGTCATATTCTCATCAAACAATAAAGTAAAATCGGGTGGAAGTTTTTTAGGACTATATGGTGGACCACATTCAACGTTAAAAATCGAAAGACAATTGTTGCAAACCAACATATGATGGCTGCAAGTACAAGCCCCAGCTGTCACCATAATAACTCCCTCATTACATTTTGGGCAATTCATTGTTTTTATTCCTATTTTGTTAAAGAAAATCGTTATTTAATTTATTATTTTATTTTCTACATCTTACTATAAAACTACTAAAATTGTCAACCACCCACTCCCGGACCATAATACTCTACCTTAATCATACTTTGCCACTTTAAACGCTTTAAAGAAATGGCTTTAACACCCCAATCAAATATTGGTACGCGGCAAATTTTTATTCCCCAACCATAGGAAAGAGCATTGCCAACTGCGCAAATAAGCCGCGCTTGGGTAAAGCTTAAATCTATGGGTAACGACACTACCAAACTTGTTGGGAGACCATTACCCCACACTTGATCAACAAATTTAATAATTTGTGGTAAAAGTTTTTCAGTGTTGCCGCCTTGAATAACTTTTTTAGTTTTAACAAAATCACCGCGATTACTAATCGCGCCTAAAAATAAAGTCCGTTCGCGATCCACTGACAAAAGTAAATACTTACGATTTGTTTTAAAAACACCAGCACTGTCATTCCCGCGGAGGCGGGAATCCAAAACCGCGTTAATTGTATAAATTTTACTGGATCCCCACTTTCGTGGGGATGACGGTTTAGATATGCTTAATTTTCTTTTTTCCATACGGTTAATTTACTAGCCGCTAAAATTAAGGCGAGGCCTCCCACAATTTGTACCCACATTAATTTTTCATCTAAGAAAACCCAGTTCAAAATTACCGCCGCCACTGGCCAAGTAAGCTCTAAAATTGCCGAAATGGAAGCGCGCGTAAATTTTAATCCTTTATAATACAAATACATTGCACCCCAACCCGGCCCCAGCATTATTATTATCAAATACAATAAATCTTGAATTGATAAACCTGAATAAGCTGAAATTCCCCCACCATACACAAAAAGCAAAACCACAAGCACTGGTAAGGCAATTATAAATCTTAAAGCGGTTACTAATGGATAAGGCAAAGTATTAACCAAGGTACGACCAAATACTGTAGCGCTACCCCACAATGCCGCGGCTACCAAAGCCAAAATAATCCCCCATCCACCATTTTGATATAAGTTAAACTGCGGAATAATTTCTGGAAACGAAACTAAATAAGCACCAATAATAGCCAGCCCTGCCCACCAACCAAATTTTTTAGGCAACGTTTCCTTCAACCACCACCAAGCTAAAATGAAAGTGAAGAAGGGTTGGGTTTTTTGCAACAAAATAGCAACTGATGGCCCAACATAAGAAAATGAAGCAGTAAAAGCAAGAGTTGCGAGTGCCGAAGCTCCCACACCAATAAATATTACCGACCACCACTGTTTTTTATTTAATAATAAAAGCGCCATTCGCTCACGCCATAAAATCGGCCCCACAAAAACTAAAGCGAGGATATGCTCGCCCAAAACTATCGCCCACGGCGATAAATCTTTCAGTAACGAAAAACGAAACAGTGAATCACTGCTCCAAAGTAAAGCCGCCAGAGCTATAAATAATGATTGTATATTCTCCACAAATTGAATAAATAAAAAATCAACACCCGCTATCTAATTTATAAAAATCCGAAATCCGAAGCCCTAAATCCGAAATAAATCCTAATGACAAAAATTTTAAAAATTTGGATTTGGGATTTATTTAGAGTTTAGGATTTAGATATTAGGATTTAAGACAAATATTATTTTTTATCATCAAAGTTATTCCTACAATACA
Source organism: Patescibacteria group bacterium (assembly GCA_038061115.1). Classification (GTDB taxonomy): domain Bacteria; phylum Patescibacteriota; class Patescibacteriia; order Veblenbacterales; family UBA10138; genus JBBTZY01. The sequence continues at coordinate 2,160 of JBBTZY010000071.1, forward strand.
ACTATAAGAACCGCTTTTATTTTAATTATGATTAATCATCCGCCGTTTCATCCAGCACTACTAATTTCGGACCATTCATTATTGTTAATAAAAATTTATCTCCTAAATTATGTCGCTCTTTGTATTCACGTACCGATAGGATTGTAAAATTTAATTCTCGCCCTACTTCACGCTGATAACGTTCCACCGCTCGCACCACTAAACCATGGTCCACTTTACCAGCCACTAAAATATCGGTGGCCGATTGCTTAGCACCAGTAAATAAACCAGTTAACACTAATAATTTTATTTTGCCTGCGGCTTTAAGACGCTTAATTAAATCTTCTTCCACAAGTAACTGAGATTTAACTAATAAATTTTTTAGTTCTTCAGCTAGTACAAATTTATTGTTCAGTTGATAATACTTTTTATCGGATTGATCGTTAGTTAAAAGTACCCCCAAGCCCGCTAAATTAGCCAGCTCCCTGCGCACAGAATTAAGCTGTTCATCAATCTTACGAGTTAGCTCACGCACAAAATAAGAAGTGGTGGGATTAGTTAAAAATAAACGCAGTAATTTCACCCGCGTTCGTGAACCAAATAATTGCTCAAGCATAAATCAATATGATATTACTTTAAGTGACGCTTTATAGTATAATAGAATAGTGCTTAATAAGCAAATCATCAATTTTAAAGTTATTTCATGATGCCGAGTTCCACTACCCAATCTATAAAAATTGCTTCATTGAGTTTACCTACTCGCGATACGCAAGTAGTTACTCAAGTATTACCTAATACCCAAGATACTTTATTATTTTTAGCTGAACTTAATCTTAGCCCACAAACTAGATCAAAATTTTTAACTGATATTAACCAAATTATAGAAAAAAATCGGATTGAAATAAAAGCAGGCGAAACATTGGAGATAAAATTAGAAACTATTCTCTTAGAAATAAATGAAATTTTAGAGCAAGCTGGATTACTACTCGGTAATCCGCTGGCGCCACGTTGTTCGCTCGGCCTCGCTCTAATAAAAAATCACTCTCTTGCACTTTCTATTATTGGACGAATTAGCGCCCTAGTGGTAAGTGGTAATAATATAACCTTTTTAAACCAAACCCGTCCAAAAACCACCGCTAAAATTTCTTTTCAAGAATTAAGTTCAGGGCAACTTGAAGAAGGTGAAAATTTTCTACTCTTAAGCAGTGCTTTGTTTGATTTATATCCGCCGGATAAACTAAAAAAAATTTTTAGTAATCAAGTGCCAGGGTTGTCACTGCGTGAAATTGAACGAGCTACTTCGCAAATAATGCATCATCCGCCACTTGGCATAATTGCCGTGCAATCTATACCTGAACAAGCTGTGGTTGGTACCGCAGCTTCGGTTGAAAAATTACTATCAACTCAAAACAGAACATCACTTTTACTTAAGCCAAAATTTTGGCCAAAATTTCAAAACATTTTTAACCGATCAAACTCTGAACAAAAAAAAGAGGACGTTATTACACCAACTAAAAATTTTACGAAAGTAGCCGGCGTATTAACCAAAACTCCATCACCAACGGTCACTCCTACGCTAGAAAAAAATAACAACTCTAAAATAAAGCCACCGGTTTCAGCTTGGACAAAAATCGGCCGAGGTTGGCGTAATAAAAAGAATCAATTAATCTGGCTAAAAAATGCTGAATCAGCTAAAACTTTTATTAGTTTTTATATAGAAACTAAAATTATTCGTTTTCAAAAATTAGCTACTGGTAAAAAAGTACTATTAATTATATCAGTGTTGCTCATAATTACCTTTTCGCAAAGCATAATCAGTATTGGCAAACGTCAAACTATTCTTAAAGAAAATGAAAAATTAAATACCATAATAACGAAATTAACTACTACTCAAACCGAAATCGAGGCTGCTTTAATTTACCATAACGATCAAAAAGCGCGCGAGTTGTTGAATCAAGGTGGCCGATTATTAGCTGAGATTTCCACCACTCACTACAAAATTGACTCAATTAAGGCCTGGCAGAATAGTTTCAAAATTCTTGCGCAAAGAATTGATCGTTTATTTGAAATTAATCAGCCAATTATTTGGCTTACCCTACCACAGTTAAATAACAATGATATGTGGACAAATATTGTTTTTAATAAAAAAAATAATTCAATATTCAGCCGTGCAGGAAACATTGCTGAATTAAATTTAAACCAAGTAGTTGCTAAACAAAAAAAATTAGAACTAACTGGAGCACTTGACTCAACTTATAATTTTAATGATAAAGTTATTATTAAAACCGATTCCACAAATTACTTATTTGACCCACTTACTCAAACTTCTCAAGTACTAAAAAAATTACCTAAAATTATAAGCGGTGGCACATTTGATGATAAATTTTACTTCCTAACTGAAAATCCCCGCTCTATTTTCCGTGCTAGTGCTGATAAAACAACTGGACTAACTAGTCCTACTCGCTGGTTAAAAAATAACGACCCAACTTTAAACGAAGCAACTAGTTTAACAATTGACGGCACAATTTATATAACGACTGGCAAAAATATACAAAAATATGTTTTGGGAAACAAACGAAATTTTAATTTACCAATAATCAATCCGCCTTTATCTAAAATCGACTTGATTAAAACATTTTCTGAAACTGATTACCTTTATTTAATCGACCAAACCAATAAACGTTTAATTATTTTGGATAAAAATGCTAAATTAATCGCTCAAATATCTTTTCCCACTTTACCAAAAATTTATGATATCAATGTTGACGAAAACAAAAATCTGTATTTATTAGATGGACAATATATTTATCAACTTTACTTACCAGAGTTTACCCGTTAAATTAAGGGTTAATAAAATACCCTCCCAGATAAACACCTGGGAGGGTATTTTTATACACTAATTTATTTTAAGACAACCTTACCACCAGCTTCTTCAATTTTCCTTTTCATATTTTCGGCTTCTTCTTTGGTGGCACCTTCTTTTACCATTTTAGGCGCACCATCAACTAAATCTTTGGCTTCTTTAAGACCCAAAGCGGTAACTTCGCGTAAGGCCTTAATTACGCCAATTTTGTTAGCACCAGCCTCAGTTAATTCCACGTTAAAACTGGTTTTCTCTTCCGCGACAGCGGCAGGCGCGGCAGCGGCCGGACCAGCAGCCATCATCATTGGCGCAAC
>JBBTZY010000072.1:0-1255 GCA_038061115.1 Patescibacteria group bacterium
TCGGGCGGAAGGAGTGGTAATTAATATTGGCACACAAACTGCACTCGGCGAAGTTAGTAAATTAGTATCCGAAACCAGTCGGCGTAGTAGTTTCTCGCAAGATATGGGGCGGTTTAGTAAATTTGTTTTGAAACTAACTTTAGTCACGCTAGTGGGCGTGGTAATAGCTAATTTAGTGATCAAAGGCGCAAGTGTTAATTTGCCAGATTTATTAATTTTTGCGGTGGCCCTTGCCGTGAGTGTAATTCCCGAAGGTTTGCCAGTGGTTACGACTTTTTCTTTGTCGCATGGTGCTTTGCGACTGGCTAAGCATAAAGTAGTGGTGAAACGATTATCGGCGATTGAAGATTTGGGGCGGATTGAAGTTTTGTGTACTGATAAAACTGGTACTTTAACTGAAAATAAATTAACCGTGGCGGAAATTTATTCAGCTAGTGTAGATCGTGCCGAAGTATTATGGCGGTCGGCCGCAGTGGCAAAACCACTTGAATCAAAGCAAGCGACCAGCAACAATGCGTTTGATTTGTCACTCTGGAACGTTTTACCAGAAACAGATAAAAAAATTATTGAAGGTTTAAAAAGATTAATTAGCATTCCATTTGATCCACATCTTAAATATCATACGGCAGTGTGGCAACGCGGTAAAAAAATAGAATTAGTTAGGCGCGGCGCGGCGGAGGTTTTAGTTAAATCATTATCTAAAGTCGCGCGAGCCAAAGTAGGCGAGCTTGAATTGTGGGTCAAAGCCCAAGGAGTTTTAGGGCGACGTGTGCTGGTAATTACGCAAAAAAATTTAAAAGCAGTACCGGCTGATAATAAATTAAATGAACTTAAAGATTTTAATTTGGTTGGTGCTGTTTCGTTTGTTGATCCAATCAAGTCCACAACTCACGAAGCAGTTAAAACAGCCAGAAGTTTGGGTGTGAAAATGAAAATGCTAACTGGTGATAGCGCGGAGGTAGCTGGCGCGGTGGCCAAGGAAGTTGGTTTAGTGTCTGACCCAACTAAAGTTTTAACTGGTGAACAATTTTGGCATTTAAGCCCACTTGAGCAAAGGCGAGCGGCAGAAAATTATTCGGTATTTGCGCGGCTGAACCCCGAGCAAAAATTTCGTTTAATAGAAATTTTAGAAAGAAAATACACAGTGGGGTTTTTAGGTGAGGGAATTAATGATGCGCCCGCGCTTAAAGTAGCTAATGTTGGCATGGTTGTAAATGATGCTTCTGATATCGCGCGCGAGGCGGCTGATATTGTG
>JBBTZY010000073.1:0-4596 GCA_038061115.1 Patescibacteria group bacterium
AAAGGTAAAAAAGAAAAATTTTTAGCCACCAATGTAAAAGTTTTTACTTGTTCTGGTTCAACTATAGCTTCGGGTGCAACCGGTGGTTCATTAGTTGGTGGTACAAAACCATCTGGCACTGGCATATTAGTTTGCTCAATCGGTAAGTTTTGGTTATCATCAGCGTCGCTATCTTCAGTGGAGTTATTCATACTAAACCATAAATAACCTCCGGCGATAATTACAATAATTGCAACTAGCGCATAAAGTGGCGCTTTGTCACCATCACCGGCGCTTGAAGCGGCGGCTGGGGCCGGTGGCATTTGATTTTGATCAATTTGATCCATATAATAAAAAATAATTATTAAATTGGAGTAAAAATTTTACTCCGGACTTATATTGTTTCATACTTTTTTAGAAGACGCAAATTTTGAGCTGTGGATTAGTATTAATTTATAAATATTTGTAATAATCAGCCAATTTGCTACTATGAAGACATAATAATTTTACCTTTTTTATGCGCCAATCCCAACTATTCACTAAAACAATAAGATCAGTCGGGGCCGAAGAAGTGTCAATCAATGCCCAGTTATTACTTAGGGGTGGTTTTATTGATAAAGCACTGGCTGGCGCTTATTCATATCTACCACTCGGGCATTTGGTATTTAACAAAATTTGTAAAATTATCCGCGAAGAAATTAATGCGGTGGGTGGGCAAGAACTCACTATGACTTCACTGCAACCTAAAGAACTTTGGGAAAAAACTGGCCGTTGGGTTACGCCTGAAGAAATAATGTATAAATTTGAAACGACTAAAGGTCAAGCGGTGGGGTTGGCTTGGACGCACGAAGAACCCGTAACCGAAATTGCTAAAAAATTTATTAATTCTTACCGCGATTTGCCACGCGCCGTTTATCAACTACAAACCAAATTTCGTAATGAGCCACGGGCAAAATCTGGCCTGATTCGCACTCGCGAATTTGTTATGAAAGATTTGTATAGTTTTCACGCTTCGGAAGCCGATTTAGATAATTATTACGAAATAGTAAAGGCGGCTTATTTAAAAATATTTAAACGTTGTGGTTTAAATGCGCAGGTCGTGGAAGCTTCGGGTGGTGCTTTTACTAAAAAATTTAGCCATGAATTTCAAGTGCCTTGTGAAGTAGGTGAAGATTTGATAATTTATTGCTCAAACTGTGGTTGGGCGCAAAATAAAGAAGTTTGTCAAAATGAGACAGGGGATAAATGTCCAAGTTGTAAGATCAACGATTTGACAATGAGTAAGAGTGTGGAAGTTGGCAATATTTTTAAACTCGGTACTAAATTTTCCGCCAGTTTAGATTTAAAATATCACGATGAAGCCGGTGAAAGTCAATTTGTAATTATGGCTTCGTATGGCATTGGCCCTGGCCGAATTATGGGCACTGTGGTGGAAGTGAGTCACGACGATAAAGGAATTATTTGGCCAGATGAAATTTCACCATTCAAACTTCACTTACTTGCCTTAGGTGAATCAGAATCAGTCAAAAATAAAGCTGATGAATTATATAATAAATTAGTAAAACAAGGTGTGGAAGTTTTGTATGATGATCGGAGCGAATCAGCTGGTGTAAAATTTCAAGATAGTGATTTACTTGGGTTATCGTATCGTGCTGTAATAAGTGAACGCGCTGGCGATAAAATTGAATTAAAGTTACGAGGCAATCAAGAATTAAAAATGATTTCAGAAGATGAGTTATTGAATACTTTTGGTGTTCAATAATAAATTTTAATAGCTTTACATTAAGCGCTAATTTAATTACAATCTATTTGTATTATGTTAGACGCTTTTTTTGGTAGATTTTCTAAAGATATTGGAATTGACCTCGGTACGGCCAATACTTTGGTGTACGTCAAAGATAAGGGCATTGTAATTAACGAACCATCGGTCGTGGCAATTAATACACGACTTGATCAAATTGTGGCGGTTGGGCACGAAGCTAAAAAAATGGTTGGTAAAACACCAATGCATTTAGTTGCTTCACGACCCTTACAAGATGGCGTGATTTCAGATTTTGAAGTAGCGGAAAAAATGCTTAAGTATTTTATTCAAAAAGTTCATCGGGAAAGTTTTAATATTTCACCTCGGCCGCGCGTAGTCATTGGTGTACCACTTGATGTCACTGAAGTGGAAAGAAAAGCGGTGGAAGATGCGGCTTATTCAGCTGGTGCCAGGGAAGTAATGTTGATTGAAGAGCCAATGGCGGCGGCACTGGGCTCGCGACTACCAGTCAGGGACCCATCAGCTCATTTTATTTTAGATATTGGCGGCGGAACTTCCGAAATTGCGGTAATTAGCTTGGGTGGAGTTGTTACTTGGCGGTCACTTAGAATTGCGGGCGATGAATTAACCGATGCGGTTAGTCAATACGTGCGCGATAATTTTAGTTTACTACTTGGTGACCACACCGCCGAAGAAATTAAAATTAAAATTGGTTCAGCTATCCCGCTCGACGAGCCACTGGAAATGAAAATTCGCGGGCGCGATTTAGTATCAGGCCTACCACGTGAAGTAATTATAAACGATGGGCAAGTGCGTGAATCACTACAAAAAGTTATACGACTGTTAGTAGTTAATGTTAAAGATACTATTGAAGCTACTCCGCCTGAGCTGGTGGCTGATATTTATGAAAAAGGGTTATATATGTCAGGCGGTGGCGCTATGCTTAAACATTTAGATAGAATGCTAGCCGATGAACTGGGCGTGCCAGTTCAAATTGTGGATGATCCATTAACTGCCGTGGTGCGCGGCACTGGTGTAATTTTAGAAGATATTGAAGCGGGGCGCGATTTAATGTTGCCACCCACACCCAGATCATAACTTAGCTAAAAGTAAAATGTGCTATGACAAAATCTAAATCACTGCTAAAAATTATTAGCTGGTTGCTTTTGCTACTGGTCTTGGTTTATTTAGGTGCGAGTTCAAAATGGTTGGGTAGTGGTCAGTATTGGCGTTATTTAATAAAACCACTAGAGCAGATGGGATATAATTTACACAACCGTTATATTTTTTTTCTCAATGCCCCACAAATAACTGAGAAGTTGGCAGATTTAAAAATCAAAAATACCCAAGTTACACTCAATGATTTTTTAATTCAAAAATTACAAGCGGAAAATAATAATTTGCGTCAGTTATTAAAAATTAAAGTAAGTTCTGGTAAAAAAATAAAAATTGGTTCAATTATTAGTCGTTTAAGTACCGCCGATGGTTATGCTTATGTAATTGATTTAGGAAAAAATGACGGCCTAAGTACTGGTGATTCGGTGGTTATAAAAAATGATAATCAACCTGAGGCCTTAATACTTTTAGGTATACTCGGTCAGGTTGATCAAAATCAAAGTCAAATTTGGCCACTTTCAAACTATCATACAACAGTAGTTGGCCAGGTTTTAAATCAAGACAAAGTGATTGGTTTGGTGCGGGGTGAATACAATTTAGGTTTACGCTTAGGTATGATACCAGCGACTGATAATATAACTCCGGGTAGTTTTGTTTTCACTAGTCATTTAAACGATAAAATTCCAGCTGGACTTTTAATTGGTAAAATTACAGTAGTTGATGCTCCGCCGAGTGAATTATTTAAATCAGCTATTATTGAGCCGCCTTTTAATTTAGAACAGGCGAGTCGGGTGGGAGTATTATTTAATGACTTATGAATAAATGGTGGGTAAGATTAACATTTGGAATTTTAATTTGGCTAATTTATTATTTATTAACCATTTTTTTTGATTATCACGCCTTACCAATTTTACCGATTATTACTGTATCATATTTATTATTTAGCAACCAATTTTATATTTTACCACTAGTTACCGCTAGTGTTTTAGTGGATTGGTCTAATTTTGAATTCTGGCCGATTTTTACAATCACCGCTTTACTAATTTGGCCAATTTTTAAACAGGCATGCATTTTAATAAAACGCTTTGATGAATTTTGGATTAAATTAAGCGCGGGGGTAATTTTAAATTTATTTTGGCTAGCTATTTTAGAATTTTTAACTTGGCGCTTTAGTGGGCAAGTTAATTTATTTAAATCAGATTTTTACTTTAGTTGGATTTTGCTGATAGCGATAGGGAATTTAATTTTAGCGATTGTTGTTAAACGTTATTTATCTAATCAAAAATAATAAATGAAAAATTCTGATCCATTTGCTATTAAAACTCGAGGTGGTGAAATTTCTGATCGCAATGTCAGTGGTTTTAGTTATCGTTTATTTGAAGGTTCAACTTTAGGTGAGGCGGGACTCGCTTCACTGCGGCGGGTGATTAGTGAGCGTTGGCCTAGTATTTTTGCTATTACTCTTGGAATTTTAATTTTAAGTGGATTAGTTCGGTTATTTTATTTACAGGTTAACCAAGGTGAATATTTGCGTTCGGTAGCCGAAGGTAATAGAATTCGTACTCAGTTTATTCCAGCTCCGCGGGGCGTGATTCATGACCGTACTGGGAAAATTTTAGCTAGTACCGTGCCGGGTTTTAGATTAACAGTCGTGCCTGCTAGCTTACCTAAGCAAGCCAATGATCGTGAAGCACTGCTTAATGATTTATTAAAAGATGTACCCACTGAGCTTTTAGAAA
>JBBTZY010000074.1:0-1284 GCA_038061115.1 Patescibacteria group bacterium
AATATCTACTTGGAACTTTACTTGAGCAGGTAAAGAGAGCGCGTAGCTTGATGGAATCCGATCAGCCAGAAAAACTCCTCTCGGAAAAACAGATGCAAATTTACCACTTATTTGAAGGCAATAAAGAGTTTGGTGTTGCGGACGTGAGCAAACTTTTAAAAGACAAGATGCCGTCGGCCACTATCAAACAAGCACTTTCGCGTCTTATGAAGTTAAAACTGCTTGAGCGGATCGGTCAAGCACGTAGCACCCGATACAAAAAAAGTAATTGATAAACATACTTTGAATTAAAAAAATTGAAACTGCGTTACTAAGTGGCGATAAACAAGCCGCTCGTAATGCTTATGATTATATTAAGGATTACGAAATCAGTCCCGACCGCCGCACTAAACTTGACTCGCTATTTAAAAAAATCAACCTACCTTAATTCTAAATATTATCAAAATTTCTACATCTCGAAATAAAAGTAGGTTGTGGATAAGTTATGGTTTTACTGAACTTGACTTTAAAATTACTTTGTATATACTTTAGGTATATGAAAACATCAGCTTTAAGTATTAAGATAGATCCCAAAGTAAAACAAGAAGCGCAGAAAGTTGCAGATCAACTTGGCTTTTCTCTTTCTGCTATTGTGAATGCTTCTCTTAAAAATTTAGCCCGCTCCAAAACAGTATCATATTCACTTCTTGAACCCTCTATACTTCTTAAAAATGCTATTAGTTCTACTCGTTTAGATCGTGCTCGCGGAAAGTCCATTGGACCGTTTTCTACATCTCGCGATATGATGAAATCTCTACTCTCATAATTTTTATGGTGATTACCTATAGTAGAGTTTTCAAAAAAATGTTTAAGAAAAATAATACTTGGGTTCAAAATAAATTTGCTAATAATCTTTTATTGTTTACACAAAATGTGAATCACCCATTACTTAACAACCACTCATTGAGTGGAGAATGGGTAGGTTGTAGAAGTATAAATGTTACTGGTGATTTTCGTGCAGTGTATGAAGAGTTAGGCAACGATCATTTTGAATTTATTGCAATAGGTACACATAGTGAACTATATTCTTAGAAAGTTTGAAATTAAGTAAGCAAAAATCCCACCTAAGGTGGAGTTTTGCAGTTGATAATAAATGACCCGTTGGTCATTTGCAAAGTAACATTATTTATGTCTCAATGCGGTAATGTTGACTGAATATAATATTTGATATATACTATTAATAGGTGCTAATCCTAAGTATTCGTCCAAATTGAGATTTATCACAACCCCGCTTTCCGCGGGGTT
>JBBTZY010000075.1:0-2818 GCA_038061115.1 Patescibacteria group bacterium
CTCATCGCCGTTGACGTTCCAGTAGAGTGAATAGTCAGACGACTGCCACGTGAGTACCCCACCTCTTCTGCACGCACCGAAGTTGTACTATTTTGTACACCTTCTGAATTTTATTTGGTCCCGACTGGACACTAAGGCGGGGTACGTAGTGTCTACAAACTCCCGACACACACTTTCGCAATTTACCTCATAAACTAGTACTACCCAAACCACGAAATTCTGATGCCTAATGGGGAATATATAGGATGCGGTGACCTTGATCCGTGAACCAAGATACAGTAACCTCATCTTGCCTATATAATATACAAAATAGATAAATAAAAAACAAGGTATAAAGACATTTGTCATCATACCTTGCACATTATTTTTTAATAATTTTATTTTCAAAGTCCAAAGTTTAAGTAACCAAGAAGTGCCGAGATTCCAAAAACCTAAGACCAATTGACTACCCGAAGCAGACGAGAGAACCAGAATAGTCGCCGCTCGCATACTCAAGAATGCTCTGGCTGCCAAACCAGAACTCATCGCCGTTGACGTTCCAGTAGAGTGAATAGTCAGACGACTGCCATTGTAATGCCGAACAATCGTACATAGGCGTTTTAGTGTCACGAGCGAGTTCAAATATGAATTGAATTAAAGAACACGACATGTCAATGGCGCCACCAAGTGCTATCCAATCCGGAAACAAGGATATTACTTCGCGCTGGGCGCGAATTGAATACCCCTGCAATGGTTGAATACATTGGACAAACACCACGTTACCCTCAACTGCTTTCTGCAAAAGCAAATCGTGGCGAGTGTTTTCCGCCACGGTTACTTGGTTGCTCAACTCACCAGCCCGATAATTCTTAAATGCTCGTTTAGGCGCAAATATATCATCATGTGCTTTTTGAACCGCCGGGAGAAAAATATCCTCCAATACCTCGCCGTAATTGTCAACCACCTGTTTTGATAATTGAGGAATGACACCAATAACATACGGGCCGTTAAGCATTTTAGACAAATACTCGTCTTTTTTTATTCGCTCCAATATCTTAGACCCGCGGTCTTCATATTCGTCAGTAAATATATTGACTGGTAGCTTACCGTTCAAATATTTTTTAAGCCGGTCCAAACGTTCAGCCCAATTTATAATTGGTTGCTTTACATGAAAAGCCCAATCCGGATCACATTGTTTACTTTCCAGCCCCAAAGGTGGAACGAGTCGCCCGTGTTTGTCAAAGCGTATAAAAACTTCTTTTAATTCCACGAACAATTGCCCACGGATTAATTTTACAACGTTTTTAACTCCGTGGAGTTTTTTAGTAACAACTTCCCAATACATATCGGGAATTTGTTTAACTTCTGTTACCTCATTGAGGTTTATTAATGAACTAGACATTATTTTTCCTTTCAGGCCTGCGGCCCAAATTTGTTTTACCCCTATCCCTGGGGTCGAGAGATCAATCTATTAATTGATATTTTATCCTACAACCATTATTGATTGCTGTCAAGTACACGTGCAGGTTGAGACATCTAATTTGGCATTAAAAAGGCACTGATAGTGCCTTTAATTAATAATTCATAATCTGGATTCTAAAAACGCCTAACTCCATTCTTTTGCCACCAACCCCGCTTCCGCCGCCGCCACTTGCGCTTCTTGCTTGGAAGAACCTTCGCCTTCCGCCACCAACTCTTCAGCCAAATACAAGCCAACCTTAAATACTTTAGCATGATCAGGCCCATGCTCATCTAAAACAATATAATGTGGCGTAGTGCCAAATTTATCTTGGGCAATTTCTTGAAAACGGCTTTTCGGATCTTGATATAATTTATTAGCCAGCACTTCTGGTAATTTTGATAAAATATATTGATGAATAAATTTGCGTGTAACCTCTACTCCTTGATCCAAATACACCGCGCCAATTACCGCTTCAATTGCATTGGCTAAAATAAATTGCCGAGCTTTACTTCCCACATCTTTAGTTTCACCGCGCGATAAATACAAATAATCCTCGAGCCCCATCTCGGCCGCGATTGTGCCCAGCATTACCGCATTCACCAGCGCCGCCCGCCAGTTAGTAAGATCACCTTCGGGATTAGGATAATGTTCATATAAATATTCGGTAACAACCAATTCAAGCACGGCATCACCTAAAAATTCCAACCGCTCGTTGTGGGCCAATGGGAAACCCGGATTTTCATTTAAATACGAACGATGCACCAATGACTGCTTCAAAAGTTCTAGGTCATTAAATTTTACGCCTAAATCCGCGGCTAGTTGGGAGAAGTCCTTCATGTGATTATAACTTAACTTTAATAGATATAAATATGAATATTAATCACTTATTAACATCCGATGATAAATTGTTTCGAATAAAGAATCAAGAATTAAGAATCACGAATATTAGCAGTACTTATCTTAATTCGTTATTCGTTATTCGTTATTCGTGATTCGTGATTCGGGACAACTGAAAATAGTATTAAAATCATTCTGCTGCTATACACTATTATCATCTTTCTCCGTCGTCTCCGCAAACACCTGCTTAAAATCCTCAATCGGTACTTCGCCGGCGGTTTCCATTTCTTTGTATAAAGACCCAAGCACGCCATTGATAAATTTACCTGAGGTATCAGAACCAAAGGTTTTAGCAAGTTCAATTGATTCATTAATAGCAACTTTGGGTGGAATTTCTTTGCCAAATTTAAGTTCGTAAACTCCGAGTCGCAAAATATTGCGATCAATACCGGTAATTTGATCAAGTGGCCACTCGGGTGCCAAGCGTTTTATAATTTGATCAATTTCCACGTGATGTTTTTGTAAACCTTCGGCCAAACG
>JBBTZY010000076.1:0-4893 GCA_038061115.1 Patescibacteria group bacterium
TTGAATAAGTTGCACTTGCTAATTTTAGTGGTTTGTTAAGTAAGCCAAAAGGATAAGTGATAATTTGTAAAAATTCTTTAAAATCTCGCCCGACCGATTTTAAAATTTCCCAAATAAAATAAGTGCTTCGTAAATAGTAGTATAAAATTGAATGAGATATTTTGCTTATTGAATAAAGCAAAAAATCCAAAACTATCATAATAGACAGTTCGGAAATTTTAGGTGATTTTTTAGCTACCTGCCAAATTAGGTCACTGCGCCAAGTTGATTTAGTATGATGAGTTCTAGTTAAATCAATAAAAGTATAATGGTTTCGTTTGGCTTCTCGTTTGGTAGTTACTTTGTTGGTAGCTGGAGTTTTAGTGGTTAATTTAGTTGGACGTAAGTTTAAAACATGACGCGAAATTAGCGGCGTGCCTGAAATTAGCGGCCGAGTAGTTTGATCGCTAATTCTCATTTGCCACCAACGGTAGCTATTTTTTTTATTTATATCCCCTCGCTCGTTCATGATTGAATTATACACTACTAGTATTTAAATCCCAAATCCCAAGCCACATCAGTTAGGGGCAGAATAAAGTTTAAAAAAATAAATTAAAAAAAGAGCCTAAGCAGAATTGCGACCTGCTAAGGCTCGATACGATTAATGAAGTCCGGTTTATATTAAGTGGATTTAAAACCACTAATCATTATGTAGCCACTGCCAGCCATATTTGACGCTTCGGCTCCAGTGAAGCCCATAGTTTCCGGCGTGATTACATCCCACAGATTCAAAACTTTTCCCAAAGCGAACAGTTGAAATGCTGCACCTTGGTCGCCTATGACACCACCAACGTGGATGTAGCTCGGACCATCTTTCAGTTTTGGAATGGGGCTTCCATGTGTTTCTAATGGCCAGTCCTTAAGGATGGTGATGAGTTCTTCTTTGTACGATTCCGCTTTGGTTTTATCCACGCCTATTATGAGGAAATGGCAATCCACCTTTTCGATGATGTTATCCACTTGTGATTCATGAGGCATTGCGTAAACATTTATTGTACCATCAGGAAGCTTATTGATGTCTTCACCTTCTTTGAAGTTATGGACGGCCGCAACTAAGTTGGAGTCACCTTCAATTTCCGCGCCCTTTCTAAGTTGAACAGTGGTCTCACGAAGAATATAATGTAATCTATCTAGGTTCATATTTTTTGTCCTTATTTAAGTATTTGTGATATTTTTTCCAAAAATTTTAAATTTTTGGCATTTTTTAGTTGTTAATATACAGTCAGCACACCAACAGATTATTATACATGTATGGTAGTTTTTGTCAAGGATTTAAGTAATTCAGCGGTTAATTGTGCGCAAGTAGTCCAATTATACTTTTGCAATAGATTCGCGGCGTTTATTAAGTTTTTATTTTCATTTAATACTTGTAACATTGCTTCGGCCCAGAGGTTTTCGTTATTAGGATTAACAAAAGTAACGCTGTCCTCTAGTATTTCTTTAAGTACTGGAATATCAGATACAATTATTGGCGCGCCGTATTGGAGTGCCTCAAGCGGCCCAAGACCAAATCCTTCAATTAGCGATGGTAATAGATAAGCTGAAGTATGGGTGTAAAGTGTGGCAAGCGTGGTTTCATCAGCTTCGCCCCAGAAGATGATGTTAGTGTTATTCTTTGTATCTGGATTCCCGCCTTCCTCCTTCGCTAAAGCTACGGCAGACAGGGCGCGGGAATGACAATTATTTATGACTTCTTGTTCCAATCGTTTCATAAAAAAATCTTTTTTTCCAACTATAATTAATTTAATTTCTGGGCGTGACAGCCGTGTCATTTGAAAGGCGCGAATTAACATTTCCAAATTTTTATGAGGATAGGCCGCGCCGACCGTTAGAAAATAATTCTCAGGTAAAATAATTTCAGTTGGTGCAACTTTTTCAGCCGGCGCAATTGGTATAATATTTATTTTATTCGCTACCTTTGGATAAAATTTTTTAATATCATTTCCAGTGGCCTCGCTGATAGTTATAATAGTGCGTGCGCGATTAATTACGCGTTTTAGTACTATTTTGTAAGCTAAAATTTTTAACCAGTAGATTGGTTTTGGTAGGGTGGTAGCGCGTGAGCTTGGATAATGGTGCAAAATTAAATCGTGAATTGTTACTATGTATGGTTGTTTAATAAAAAATGGCACATTGAAATGGGGAAAAAATACTAAATCAGGTTTTAGTTGGTTAAGCAAGCGTGGTAAATAAATTTGTTCTTGCCACGAATAAATTCGCCACGGCGCGGGTTGTAGTTTGAAATTGGGTGGTAAATTTTGGGGTGCGGTTTTATTGTGCGGGTTAGTTAATAAAATAAAATCAGTACTCAAATCAAATTGAGCTAGATGTGTTACTAATTGTTCAACATAGCGCCCTAAGCCGCGATGTTCTATGCCCCACAAACGCGTATCTATAACTATTTTCATATAATATACTAGCAAGTGTTACGTTGGATAAATTCGTATATAAATTTAATAAATCCGAAGCACTAAATCCGAAATTCTAAAGTTTTTATTTGGTTAAATTAGAAAAAATTTTATAATATTCACTCGCGGTTTTATCCCAAGAAAATTTTTTCATTTGAAGTTGGCCAGCCGCTGAGAGTTTAGCGCGCGCTTCATCATTATCTAATAAATATTTAATCGCACTGACCCACATTTCTTTGTGATACGGTGAAACCATTAAGCCTCCATCGCCAATTACTTCTGGTAGCGAAGAAGTTGAGGTTGTAATTACTGGCACCCCAGAGGCCGCGCTTTCCATTGGTGGCATGCCAATACCCTCATAAAATGAAGGAAATAAAAAAATTTTGGCGCCTTGGTAAAGCGCTGGTTTATCAACTCCATCAATAAAACCAGTAATGTGAATATGTTTTGCGATATCGGGATTATTTTTGAGCCAAAGTTTAATTTCGCCATAACACCAACCCCAAGTACCAGCTACCACCAAATCAAGGTTGTAATTAAATTTGGTTCGCAAATCTTTAATGGCTTCAAAAATAAGTAAGTAATTTTTGCGTGGTTCAATTGTGCCTAAGGTTAATAAATATTGGTTAGGTAAATGATATTTATTTTTTACAGCCGAGATTTCAGTTGGGGTTTTACTAGTTGAATAAATTTTCGATAATCCTGGTATTACAGCCTCCACTTTATTTTTTAATTTTGGATAAGTGTCAACTAAATCATTTTTAGTATGATTAGTAACTGCTATTATTTTAGTAAAATCATAAAGGCCGTTGGTTAGTTGCCTACGCAGGTATGGGTAATACCAAAATCTGCCCTTAAGTGGAAAATATTTAGGGAAATGAACAAACGACAAATCGTGAATTGTTACGACAGCTGGAATTTTCCCATGGAATTTTATAAAAGCTGGGGCTGGTAACCAGATTATGTCAGGTCTAAATCCGGCTTTAATAAATTCTTCATCTAATCCCCTGCCTAAGCGTAGGGTGTATAATAAGTTCTTAATTTTATTGGGGTAACGAGTGTGAATTAACTCTATTTTATTTTTTAACTCGGCAGGAATTAAAGTCGCCTTAGCTTTATTAGTGTAGCCGATAATTTTAAGATTAGGATAATTTTTAAGTAAATTTAAGATAACGTTAAGAGTATACTCCCCCACGCCGGTTAGGAAACGAGATTCTAAACAACGCAAATCTATTCCAAGAATCATAGAGTTAATTCAAATTTAAGTTTTTTGGGACGTATTTATCCTATACGTATAAAAATAACAGCCACAATCGCAAGAAGTAATAAAAGAATTTTTTTTATCGTAAGTTGTTCTTTAAACAGGAAATAGGCGGTTAGTGCGGTTACTAAAATGTACAATGAGTGGATAGAAGTAATCAAAGGAAATGGACCTTTTGTGAGTGCGATATAAAATGTATAACCGCCGAAAAAAATAAAAACACCTATCAAACTTCCAATACGAAGTCCACCAGAAAAAATGTGAGTTTTGAAGTCACGATGATGAATAATCAAGTAAATCAACAAGGCAAATATAGCGGCAAAGAAAAATTGGTAAATTAGAAAAACATGAATATCAAATTTATCAACAGCAATTTTTTGTAATACCTTATTAAATGTAGATATTAAAATAATACCAGAACCTACGCCGATTAAGAGTCCTGAATACAGTATTTTACCGCCTTTATAGAGAAAGGAGAATATCGTAACAATCGCAAGAACAATACCAAAAGCTTGAAGAATACTAATATGTTCGTTGAAGAAAAATATACCAATTAGAACGGTGATGATTAGGCTTGCGACTGTAGTTATGGGAAACAAAACATTGGTATCAACATGGCTTAAGGCATACATTTGAAGAAGAACAGTACAGGTAAATGTGATTCCCCACACCAGTGCCGTCCATATCAGTGCAGGTGTTCCTAAAGAAAGATAGGAATTAAAAAATATAAAAGCTAGAATTGCTGGAGTTACTAGCGACCAAAAAGTGGTAACAAAAAGATTGTAATTTTTTGCTGAAGGTAGCTTATAAAAAGCCATTGCTACACCAAAGAGAAGTGTAGCGGCCACAGAATAGAAAAACCAAGTTAATTCCATAGGATAGATTTTTAAAATTAAGTTATTTCAGTAAACTAATATTCTGAACTAATTCACCCCACTCTTCTACAAACCTCTCAGTAGAAAATTTTTCAGCAGACCTCTTTATTATTTCCGGATCAAATTTATCAAATCGAAAACGTATTACCGCATCGGCTAGTGATTCCCAAGTTTGATCAGTAAAAAATTTACCAGTTACATCATCCACCACCGTTTCTAAAGCGCCACCTGATTTATAAGCAATTACGGGGCGCCCTGAAGCCATTGCTTCTACCGCGGTAATGCCGAAATCTTCTTCTTGGGGATGAAT
>JBBTZY010000077.1:0-10718 GCA_038061115.1 Patescibacteria group bacterium
GGCAAAGTATGATTAAGGTAGATTATTATGGTCCTGGAGTAGGTAAAGTAAAATAAAACGGATGAAGTGGTAAGCTCCATCCATTGTTGAAAATATTTGGCTATTTTAGCAGGCGTTTTTTTTGATTTTTTGAGGTAGGCCAAAGCTAATTGCAGCTTTGGCGCCGATGAGAATCATTTTAATAGAATAGAAATTTTTCGCTTCAGGCACGGGTAAACCTAAAACTTGAAGCTTATTTTTTATTTTTTCAAAATTTGATTCTGCGTCGCCAGTGATTTCATTAAATATATCATCAATAACACGACAAACGGTTCCGTTGTCCCGGAAATTTAATTTAACTGTTACAGCGTTATGGAATTCATAAGCATACTCAACAGCAATTACCGCGTAGCTTGGGCCACAAGCGCCAATTATTTCATAGGCATAATTACCAAAACCACGTTCGTAGAGAAGTTGATATTGTTGGTTAGCAAAATACTTTTTGACGTCATAAATGACCGGCTTTCCATTTTCATTCACTACCACATCTTCGATGATGGTTGATTTTCTACCTGTTACCAGACGTTGCACTTGGCAAGATTCACCAGGTTTCAAAAGTGTGCCTTCAGTTAAAAGATAAGGAAAAACATTTTCACCTTCTTTGTGAATTTTGTAATGCCCAAATTTTTGTATCACCAACAGGCAAGATGGTTGTACTGGCACATAAATTCCAACTTCCCTTTGTATTTGCTTGGGGATCGAGTTTAAGTCCACAACTTCGTTACCACGGGCGCAATCAATTCCGCGACAAAGACAATCATATTGACAGATAATATTTATTCCGCCATCATTTTCTATTACATAGTAGTGACGTTTTTCGTCACAAATGTTGTATGTTATGTACGGATTTGTTGTGTGTACACTGCGTCTGTTAAATATTGTAATCATTTTTAACTCCTTGCCATTTTTCAGGCAATTTAAATGTTTTTGGTGTTGTTAGTTAGATTTTTAAAGAACGTATAACAATAGCGTATTTTGATAAACTTGTCAATGTTTAAGTCTAACGACCTTGAAGTTTTGTATTTTCCTTAAAATTTGGCATTTTGGCGAAATATATTGTAATAAGTGGATAACTAGGGTTTGACAGTGGTAATTGGGTGGTGTAAAATGGTATTACAGTGGTATAAAGTGGATAAAAGTGGGGATAAGTTGGTTTTAGGTGGATAAGTTTGCAGTGGGATATGTTATAAACTGGTAAATTATGGTGTTTTGGATCGCTAATTTGTTTAAATCCGAATATCTAAATTTCGAAATCCTAAATAAATCCCAATATTTAAAATTTTAATTTTTTAGAATTTGTTTAGGATTTAGTGCTTCGGATTTAGGATTTTTTAAGATAATTATCCAAATAAAGATTGGTTTAAGTAGTTATATTCAGTTTGGGCTTAAAATAGGTAACCATACACTATGTTCATTGGTGAATATCATCATGCTTTAGACGACAAGGGGCGGTTGGCTTTTCCCGCTCGTTTTCGGGCTGATTTTAAAGACGGGGCGGTGGTTACTCGTGGGCTTGATAATTGTTTATTTGTTTATACCAAAAAAGCTTGGGAAGAGCTGGCGACTAAATTATCTAAATTACCGTTAGCCCGCGCCAATACTCGCGCTTTTGCTCGTTTGATGCTAGCCGGTGCCATGGAAATTGAAATAGATAATCAAGGTCGGGTACTGGTACCAGATTATTTACGAGAGTTTGCCAAAATTAAACGACAGGTGGTAGTGGCGGGCGTGTATGACCGTTTAGAAATTTGGGATGAAAAGGCCTGGGATGGTTATCGCAAAAATTCCGAAAAATCAAGCACTGATATTGCGGAGGCATTAGGAGAGCTTGGGGTTTAGTTCTTTTCCAAATAGGTTTATGGAACATATTTCAGTATTACTCGCTGAAGCAATAAATTTTTTATCGCCGCAAGCCAATCAGAATTTTATAGATGCCACTTTAGGAGGTGGCGGCCACGCTTACGAAATTTTAAAACGTACCGGGCCGCACGGACATCTACTTGGTTTTGATAAAGATGAATCAGCCATACTGCGCGCTAAAGATAAATTAAAAGAATTTGGCGCGCGCTTTCAGGTTGTGAATAGTTCGTATTCAGAGTTAGCTGAAGTGGCCGATAAAATTAAACCGGTCGCTGGAATAATTTTTGATTTAGGATTTAATTCGTGGCAGTTGCAAGATGGCGAGCGCGGGTTTTCTTGGCAGCAACCAGGCGCACTTGATTTAAGATATGATACAAAAATTGGTCAACCAGCTTATGAATTGTTAAATACATTGTCGGTTGATGAGTTGACTCAAATTTTTAAAGATTACGGTGAAGAGCCACAAGCTAAAAAAATTGCGAAAGCAATTGTGGAGCAGAGGATTTCACAAAAATTTTACACCACCGCTGATTTATTAACAATTATTAGTCGAGTTAAAAGTAGTGGTAAGCGTTCACTACCACCAGCCACACTTGTTTGGCAGGCCTTACGCATAGTAGTGAATCATGAATTGGAAGAGCTGGCTGAAACTTTACCAAAGGCACTTTCGTTACTTGCGTCGGGTGGCCGCATCGTCGTTATAAGTTTTCATTCGGGTGAAGATAGAATTGCTAAAGATTTTTTTAAAATTGAATCACGGGATTGTTTATGTCCACCCCAGTTTCCCAAATGCATTTGTGGGCATAAGGCCAGTTTAAAAATTATTACTCCAAAACCTATTACACCTGAATCAGAAGAATTAATAAATAACCCAAGGTCCAGAAGTGCGAAGATGAGAGTAGCGGAGAGGATTTAGTTTAAAGCGCTAAATGTGTCATTGCGAGGAGTGAGTAAAGCGAACGACGAAGCAATCTCTTAAAAATCCTAAATCCTAATATCTAAATCCGAAATAAATCCCAATGACTAAAATCCAAAAAAGTTTTAAACATTTGAATTTAGAATTTTGGATTTATTTAGGATTTATGATTTAGAGTTTAGGATTTGAATATCCTAGTTATTTTTTAGAAATTTGTTATTAGAAATTAAAATTTATCTTTAAATTAAATATTAAAATAAACATTTATGGTCTTCTCACCTGCCAAATGGGCCGCGGCCTCAAGTAATAATTATTTACCACGTAGCCGGTATCGCGGGCTAGTGGTTTTTAGCGCTTTAGGGTTAAGCATAATTACTTACCTAGTAATAATTGGATCAATTAGCACCACTGGTTATGAAATAAGAAGTTTAGAGAAAACAGCGGCTAGTTTACGGGCTGAAGCTGAGCGTTTGCAAGTTGAGTCGGCTAAATTACAAGCTCTTAATCAATATGAAAATAAAGCCCAAGTAGTTGGCTTTGTGGTAGTAGATAAAATAGAATACCTAAGTGCAAGCGCTACTGTTTCCGATGTAGCAGTGAGGTAGTTTGGCCACTAGTTCTTAGCCAATAGTTCCTAGAATTTTATCTAGTGGCTAGGAACTAGGAACGAGTGGCTGAAACTTGGTTTTTCATCAATACTTAATAAACTGCTAGTTATGCCGCAAATACCAGAGAAAATTTTTCAGTCCAGATTGGCCTTAGTTCGTCTGGCTTTTTTTATTTTTTTTGCCATCATAATTTTACGTTTATTTGAAGTGCAAGTTTTGGATCAATCACTTTATGCCGCACTCGCTTCTAATCAGCACGATGTTTTGGCTGAACTTTTTCCAGTACGTGGGAATATTTTAACCCGCGATTCTTTAAGTGAAAATGGAGTTTATCCGGTAGCGGTAAATCGGAAATTATGGCAAGTTTACTCAGTCCCACGTGATGTGACCGACGCTTTAGAGGCGGCAAATAAATTGTCCCCGCTATTAGGTTTACCCAGTGAAGAAATTTTAACGCGTTTGGCTTCTGATCCAACTGATCCTTATGAACCACTAGCCCACGAATTAAGCGATGAGGCAGTTGAACAAATTAATAAATTAAATCTAGCTGGCATTAAAACTGCACCAGAAACCGTACGATTTTATCCTGAAGCTGAACTTTATTCACAAATTTTAGGGTTTATTGGATTTGCCGATGATAAAAAAGTTGGGCGTTATGGTGTGGAGCAATATGTAGAAGAAATTTTGGCTGGGGCGCCTGGTAAATTAATTTCAGAAAAAGATCCGGGTGGGCGGTTGATTATGTCGGCCTCGCGTTCAATTGTGCCAGCAGTCGCTGGAGCTGATGTAGTTTTAACAATTGATAAAAATATTCAATTTCAAAGTTGCCGGGCGCTGCAATCAGCCGTAAAAAAACATGAGGCGCGCGGTGGCAGTGTGCTGATTATTAATCCCAAAGATGGAGCGATACTAGCACTTTGTTCAACACCCTCATTCGACCCAAATAATTATCGGGCAGTTTCGGATATTGGTCGTTTTTTAAATCCAATTAGCTCCACCGCTTATGAAATTGGTTCGGTTTTTAAACCAATTACAATGGCGCTCGCACTTGATGCGGGTAAGGTAACTGCCGATACAGTTTATGATGATACAGGTAGTTTGATATTTGGTCCCGATGTTATAAAAAATTCTGATGGTAAGGCGCATGGTTTACAAACTATGACACAAGTGCTTGAAGAGTCGCTTAATACTGGAGCAATTTTTGCTATGCGTCAGGTTGGTAAAAAAGAATTTGGCGAAGGAGTGAAAAATTTTGGATTTGGTGAAGTAACAGGTATTGAATTGCCGCATGAATCAGTTGGTAATATAAAATCTTTAAATGAGAAGCAAGAAATTTATTTTGCCACTGCTTCATTTGGTCAAGGTATTACTGCTACACCACTGCAAATGGCGCAGGCCTTTGGCGCGATTGCGAACAAAGGTAAATTAATTCGACCACATTTAATTTCAGAAATCCGTTATGCTGATGGTTCGGTTTTGAAAACTGAACCAACGTTGGTGCGCCAAGTAATTAAACCCGAAACTGCTACCACACTCGGCGCTATGCTTGTTTCAGTGGTCGAAAATGGTCATGGTAAACGCGCGGGTGTGCCGGGATATTATGTAGCTGGCAAAACTGGTACAGCTGAAATTTCTTTATCTGGTGGCGGTGGCTATGAAAAGCATAAAAACATCGGTACTTTTATTGGTTTTGCGCCTTTGAATGATCCTAAATTTGTGATGATTACGAAAATTGTGGAACCACAGGGCTTAGTTTTTGCCGAAAGCTCAGCCGCCCCACTATTTGGCGAATTAGCCAAGTATCTGCTACAGTATTACCAAGTTCCACCAGAACGCAAAGTTAGTAAGTAATAAATCATAGCCATTCTTATTTTAATACTCAAATGGGATATAAATAAAATATGTCTCGAATTATGAATAAAGAATCAAGAATTAAGATAAGTGCTAAAAAATTCGTGATTCGTAATTCTTAATTCGTGATTCGAAACAATTCATCGTTGTTGTGGGTTACCTTAATTTGAGAAAGCTATTGTTAGGTTTTGATTAATTAGAGTTAAATTTTATGTTTCGCTTTTTTATCAAACACGTCTTACGTCTACTTGCGCGGTGGACTATAAAAAAGTACCATCCCCGTATTGTTGGTATTACTGGTTCAGTGGGAAAAACTGGTACCAAAGAAGCAGTGGCGCAAGTTCTCTCCACCAAATTTCAGGTTGGACAAACTCCAAAAAATTTAAATAATGAAATTGGTTTACCGCTCGCAATTTTGCGTGAGCATGATTCAGGTTACGGTAGTTTATTTTTATGGCTGGGAATAATTAGTCGGGCAATTAAAAATTTAATTATTACGCGTGAGAGTTACCCCGAAGTATTGGTGCTCGAATACGGCGTGGATCACAAAGGCGACATTGATTATTTAGTTAAAATTGCGCGACCTAATATTGCGATAGTTACCGCGGTGGCTCCAACTCATTTAGAATTTTTAGGTACAGTAGAAGATGTAGCGCGAGAAAAAGGTAAATTGGTTAAGGCACTGCCGCAAAGAGGTGTGGCTATTTTATCAGCCGATGACGCGCGGGTTTTAAATATGGAAAATTTAACTCGTGCTCGTGTGATTACTTATGGTTTAAGTGATAAGGCAGATATAAATGGTGCAAATATAACTTTAAATTGGGCCAACGATACTTGGCCACGTGGTATTATCTTCAAGCTTAATATTCAAGGCAAAAGTTTGCCGATTTTTATTCCCAATGTGGTTGGCAATCCACCAGTAACAGTTACTTTGGCAGCAGTGGCTTGTGCCATCGCTATGGATATTTCAATTTTAAATATTAATGATGTATTGCAAAAAATGCCGCTGCCGCCCGGGCGACTGCGGCTTATTTCCGGCATTAAAAATAGTTTATTGATTGATGATACTTATAATTCATCCCCGCGCTCCGCTGGCGAAGCGCTCCAAGCTTTGTCATTAATAGAGCCAAAAAATTTTGGTAAGCGTTTTGCGGTTTTAGGTGATATGCTTGAGCTTGGCAAACAAAGTGAAAAATTGCATCGCGAAATTGGAAGTCAGGTAGCAAATTTGCCAATTGATTATTTGGTAGCGGTGGGTGCTCAGGCAAGGCATTTTATTCACGGCGCGGTGGAGGGCGGTTTCAGCCAAGACCATACTTTTCATTTTGATAAAAGCGAGCAAGCAGGAAAATTTATACAAGATAAAATGGGGGAGGGTGATGTGATTTTAATTAAGGGTTCGCAAGGCGTAAGATGCGAAAAAATTACTAAAGAATTAATGGCCGAGCCAGCACGGGCTAAGGAGTTGTTGGTGAGACAATATAAGCCGTGGGTGTAAGTTAGGGTGTAGGGTACAAGCGTGTAGGGTGTAGTCATTGCGAGCGAAGCCCAAAAAGGCGAAGCGAAGCAATCCCTAAAAAATCCAAATAACAAAATTCCAATGTCAAATCAAATCTAAAATCCAAATGACTAAATTTTTGAGTTAAATATTTTGGATTTATTTAGGATTTCGATATTCGCCTGCCTGCCGGTAGGCAGGGATTTCGGATTTAATTCATGGTTGACTTTTATCTTTTTTTCTCTTACTCTTACTCCGCGCTCTTACTTAATTCATGCCGCCTTCGTCTAGTGGCTAGGACACGTGGTTCTCATCCACGCAACAGGAGTTCGATTCTCCTAGGCGGTACCACAAATGGGTAATTCAATTATGTCTTCATTTTTAAATAATTTAAATTGGCGGTTTGCGACGAAGAGATTTTTGGCTGATAAAAAAATTAGTCAAGATGATTTTAATAAAATTTTACAAGCGATTCGTTTGGCGCCAACGTCATTTGGATTGCAACCGTTCCATGTTTTGGTAGTAAATAGCCAAGCAGTTAAGGAAAAGTTATATTCAGTGTCACGCGAACAAAAACAAGTATTAGAGGCCGAGTACTTGTTAATTTTTTGCTCGCGACTTGATATGTTAGAGCAAGTGGAAAAGTATGTAGCTGAAGGTATAAAAGTAAATCCAAATGATGCTGAACGTTTAGAAAAACTTAAAATTGTACGGCAGGAGTTTTTTAATAATAAAACAACGGATGAAATTTTAAATTGGAGTGCGCGGCAGGCCTATTTAGCGCTCGGGTTTGCCTTGGCGGCTTGTGCGGAACTACAAATAGATTCCTGTCCAATGGAAGGATTTGAAAAGAAAAAAGTAGATGAGGTTTTGGAATTACCATCGTATTTGAAATCGCTGGCATATTTAGCGATTGGTTATCGTGCCGAGGAGCCAACTCGCGATAAAGTTCGTTTACCTGAAAATAATTTATTTACTTACTTATAACACATTCTCACATTCTCAAGAATGTTGGAATGTTGATTGTCATTCTGAGTCAGCAGACGAAGAATCTCTATGAGTTGTCGAGATCCTTGCCTACTCCGCCGAAGTAGCTTCGGCTACGAAGGCCGGACGTTTCACTCAGGATGACGTTTGTTTTTGATTATTTTTTTGTTTTCAACATAATATGATAGAATAAATATTATCCCAGTAATACAACTTCGCTTAAAGCTATCGCCAAATTATTACTTAATTATGTCATCTCCTCAAACTTATAATCTAATTTTTAACTACCAACCAACCTTGCGCTTTATTTTGGCGTAGCGAAGTTGATATACTGGGTATGAATACTTATTTAGCTCTCAAAAATAATATCTGGAAATTATATATAGTTATTGGCTTGCGCTGGTTCATGATTATAATGCCGATTATTGTTTTGTTTTACAATAGTATCGGGCTTGCTTTGCGTGAAGTGTTTATAATTCAAGCGGTTTTTTCGGCTACGATTGTGATACTTGAAATTCCCTCTGGTTATTGGGCGGATATTTTTGGTCGGCGTAAATCAATTATTATTGGCACCTGCTTGGCGGTTTTAGGAATGGCGATTTATTCAGTGTCATATGATTTTTATAGTGTATTAATTGCCGAAATTATTTTAGGTGTCGGTGCGAGTTTTGTTTCCGGCGCCGATTCTGCGCTGCTTTATGACAGTTTGGCGGAAATGAAAAAAATTGATGATTATAAAAAATCTCAGGGCCGATTATATGCGGTGGAAAATTTTTCTGAAGGCCTCGCTGCGGTACTGGCTGGTTTTTTGGCAGTAATTAGTTTACGACTCCCGCTTTATGTAGAAACAATTGCTTTTGTAATAGCCCTACCATTTGCTTTTAGTTTGGTAGAGCCAGCGCGTCAAGCAATAAATAAAACATCATCCTATGCGCGTGAGATGATAAAAATAATAAAATTAGCTTTACACGAACACAAAGAATTAAAATGGTTGATTATTTATTCAGCTGTAACCGGCGCTACCACTTTTACTTTTGTTTGGTTTGTTCAGCCCTATTGGTCGCAAGTAGGATTACCTTTGCCGTGGTTTGGAATTTTGTGGGCGGTACTTCAATTCAGCGTGGGGTTATTTTCTTGGGTAGCTAGCTGGTATGAAAATAAAGTGGGGCGAAGGTTTGTACTCATTAGTTTTATTTTTATAGCGGCGGCGGCGTATTTGGGTATGGGGCTCATCCAAAGTTTGTGGGGGCTAGTTTTTATGTTACTGCCGTATTTTGTACGCGGGATAAATAAACCATTAATTAGTGATTATGTAAATAAAATAATTTCTTCAGAATCGCGCGCTACGGTTTTATCAATTAAAAATTTAGGGAGTAGAATTATTTTTGTAATTATTGGTCCGCTCGTTGGATGGGTGAGCGATGTGTATTCTTTATCAACCGCCTTGTTTTTGTGTGCCGCTTTATTTTTAATTTTAGGATTGGGTTCACTAGTGTTTTTACATAAACATAATGGACTATAAAAAAACCCTCAATTTTTTACTGTTGAGGGTTGAAATTGATGTCGTCCTTGTGGCTATTATGGATAGTTTTGTTTGAACCAAATAATGAATGTTGTGTCGTCAATTTTATTCATTGCAAGCGCATTATTAAATTGACTTGTTAATTCATCAGCTTCATTTTTACACTCTCGCCACTTTTCTAGAAGCAAGGCATATTCGTGCCAGCGTTCGCCTGACCAACGCGATTGAATACTCTCTAGATTATTATATCTAGGATCAGGATCCTCTGGATTGTATTTATCAGCCAGAGGGAATGTTTCAATTTTGTCATTAACGTTGGATAATGAATCATCGGCAATTTGGAGCGGCTTCCTGAATTCTTCGGCGATGCTTTTATAAAGTTCCTCTGTTTCCGTCATCTGCTCGGCGTTAACGACAGCCATTTTTTCGCTGTCAACAGGCTTTTCATTGTTTAGGTCAGTTATTAGAACACTAGTAAGTGCATAGGAAAAAAATCCTATGAGGGCTAATAGAAATACAATCAAAGGTCTTTTTAAAGTCTCCATGATTAATCCTTTTTATTTTTAGTTTGTGAATTATTTATTTAGTTTATTTTTGAGTTAGTTTATATAAATATGGGCAGTTTGTCAAGCGTCTTAGTTTAGATAACCTTTTTCACTGCCTCTATCAAGTTGGGGGAGTTGTAATATTCTAATAATTTTTCTGGCCAGTTTTTATCATCTAGTTTAATATCTGGTTCAATGCCACGACCTTCAATTGGTTGGCCGTCGTCGCGTAGCGTTACCGCACGTACAATTAAAGCCGAGAAAGTTTCATCTTCCGAAATTTTGGTGCGGAGTGGAAAAAAGTTTTCCACTGTACCTTGGCCGCGCGTGCTAGTGCCAAGTACTACGCCTAAATTAAAACGTTTTAAAGCCGTGGCGAAAATTTCAGCTGATGAGGCAGTATTTTTATCAACTAGTACGACAATTTTCGTAAATTTATCAAGCCCAATTAATTTATCGGTTTTAGTACGATAGCTTTCTGGTTCGCCTTGTTTAAAATAATCATAAGCGTATTGATTCTGTCCTAACCAAAATCCCAACAGGTAGGGCAGTGTTTCTACTGCGCCACCAATATTACCGCGTAAATCAATTATCATTGAGCTATTATTGGGCATTGTGGCGGTACCGGAAATATTTTCTTTAAATTCATCAAGAAAAGTAGGGGAGATTTGTTTAAATTTAAAATAGATAATATCTGGCGCTAATTCTTTTTTATCAATACTTGGCTCAGCGCCAGTTTCATCATAACGAGCTTTTTTATCGGCTTCGCTAAGCGTAGCAAAAGCGCGACCCAAATCTTTTTTAGTTGCCTCAACTTCAGGGCCAGTTTTATTTTCCAATTCTTTATTTTTAGTTTCATAAGCTTTTTTTATCTCGGTCTCCGACGCTTGGC
>JBBTZY010000078.1:0-1846 GCA_038061115.1 Patescibacteria group bacterium
GCGCAGTAAACGCATTACCACCGATTCACCCCAAGCGGTTGGAATGGTAGAAACACGCACATCAACTTTATCGTTTTCTAAATTAATAGTAAAACGTCCGTCTTGCGGTTCAACATTGATATTTAATTTTAAGTGGGCGATTAGTTTTAAACGGGAAATTAATTGTTTCCAGTGGTCAGGAGCGATTTCTGAAACATCGTGGAGCACGCCATCTAACCGGTAGCGAATAATAATATTTTTTTCAGTGGCTTCCACGTGAATATCGGAGGCCTCAAGCTCTAAAGCGCCAGCGATTAAAATATTAATAATATCAGTGAGGTTGGCAGTTTTTAAAACATCAGCTAATTTTTTAAAATCAGTGGCCACATTATCGTAGCGCGCCAGCTCCTCGTGGGTAATATGTACACCAGTAGAAATTGGTTTGACTTTGGGGAGTCCGGCGTAACCCTTGACTACGTGCTCAAAACTAGCCAGCGAAATAAGGTAAAGTTCTACTTTACACATTTTATCGGCTTTTAATTTATTTAAAAATTCATTTAATCCAAACGCATCAGGATTCATTACGCCGATTTGTAAAATATTTTTTTCTAGTATAATAGGTACTAGTTTAAGATTTTGAGCCGTATCTTCCGGAATCATTTGGAGTACTTCTTGGGCGACGTGAAATTTACGTAAATCTAGGTACGGCAAATTAAGTACCGAGGCCTGAGCCGCGACCTCTTTTTCCACGGCATCGCTAGCCAAGCCAGACATTTTGGCAGATAGCTTTTGAGCTACGTCGGGAGTGTTTACTGATGGTTTTGAAGAAGACATGGTTGATTTAAAAATCCGAAATCCGAAGCACTAAATTCGAAAATTTCGTATTTCGATATTCGTATTTCGAATTTATATTAAATTATTATTTACCATTTCTTTTAGTTTTGGTAGGGGATTTTATTTTCGTTTTGCCCAGAGAACTTAGGTAGTTTGGTATTTCCGAAGTCAATCTAACTAACTTCGGCACGACTGGGCCAGTTTGTAGTTTTAAGAATAGTAAAGTCCAAGCGGTATACGTAAAAACCGCTAGCCAAATATTTACCGCCAGCACTAGTAAAATTATTGGCAATGATTTAAATAAAGTTAATAAATTAAAGTCAGTTAACAGTGAAATAATTCGTAGTTGAATAGTATTAGGAATAAAAGAGAAAACTATATTTACCAAAATATTAATTAAAAATAATAACCCGGCCATTTCCAAGCTTACTAGCCAGTTGCGGCCAAATAAGTTTAGCGCGCGGATTAAAGACCTAAACCAAGTTTCGCGGTAAATCACAATATAGGCGCTGGCGTATTTAGCCACAAAAGAAATGATTAATGAGAGTGGTACAAAAATTAGGAAAGCCACAATTATTAAACCAGTTATACCAGTGGCGCCAAAAGGTGAAACCAAAGTTACCAGTATAAAAGGCAAAATTGCCATCATTAAAATAATCAAAACAGCAAAACGGGTGATTAAGCGTAGGGCAAAAAGTGGCCAAGCGTGAGTTGCCCCTTCAACTAACGCCGCCCATAAATTAATTGATTTACCTTGATTGATTTTAGTAACCACGTGAATTAAAGCGGCTTGGCAAATTAAAATCAGCCAAACTATAAGTAGGGCTAAAATGATTATTAAAATTAAGCCCCAAATTATGGCGGCTGAACTTCCGGCCAAATTATTTTTTATAATTTGCCAAATGGTTAGGAAATCTTGTCCGCCCACTGTACCTAAAGTCGCTCCCATGAAACCGTTTTGAGTGTCAATTTGATTAGCGGTTTTTAGTAGGGAATTGTATTCATTGCCGTAACCCGCAAAAGGTAAAATGAG
>JBBTZY010000079.1:0-3967 GCA_038061115.1 Patescibacteria group bacterium
TCTTTTATGGCCCCATAAAATATATCTACCGCATATTCAGTAGTGCCCGGGCCCGGTTCACTTTGCCAACTAATAAGCCCTGGGTATCTTAAACTTCTAACATCTAATCCGTAACGATTATGGTAATACTGACACAAAAGCTCGCCCGTATATTTAGTAATACCATACATAGTGGTTGGTTCAATAATTGTATTTTGGGGCGTATTTTTCTTTGGTGTAGTTGAACCAAAAACAGCAATCGAGCTGGGCCAAAATATCTTTAATTTTTCCTCCACACCTAAATCTAAAATCTGCCTTAACCCCCCTATATTTAAGTCCCAACATAATTTAGGATTTTTCTCTCCACCTGCTGACATTAGCCCAGCTAATAAATATATAGTATTTATTTTTTCCTTTTTTACTAATTTTTTTATATTATCAATATTAAGCACGTCTAAATTCACGTAAGGGCCAGTATTTTTCAACGATTCATTTTCTTCCCTAACATCAGACGCCAGAACATTAACCCCACCAAATTTTTGGCGAAGCTCTAAAGTTAGAGCTACCCCAACCATACCGCAAGCGCCAATCACTAAAATTTTATCTGACATATTATTTTATTTAAATTAGTCAGCACAATTTTTTTATTGCCAGAAAAAGCACCTCTTTTTTCCAACGATAATGTTGCGGTCATTGCTGCAAATTTACCTCGAGAGGCGGGGTCTTTAAATAAAGAAACCGCTGTCATGTATCCTGCAAGGTACGTATCTCCTGCTCCAGTTGGATCGATCAAATTATTTGTAGGATATGCTGGAATATTGTACACTTCATTATTTATAAAAATTGTTGATCCTTTTGAACCATTAGTGACGATGATTTCTTTTACACCAAGTTTTGTAAGAATATTAACAGCATTTACTACACCACTCGTACTTGTAGCAAATTGAATTTCTTTTTCATCAAAAAATAGATAATCAATGTACGGGGCTGCCGCCATAAATTGTTCTGGATTTTTCTGTACAAACTTATTATTAATCGCGTAGGTAAACATTCCAAAATTTCCGTACACTATCGGTTTTGTAATCAACTCTTTAATTTGTTTAAAAAAATCAGGACTTAAATTATCATAAAGTAATGGAGCAAGTATGATGTAGTCCACGTTCTTTAATTTTTGAGAAATATCATCTGTCAAAATAATAGGGTTTGGAAAGTATTCTATTTTTACTGATAAACAATTATCAGGATTTTGACTCGAGTAAAATCTTGAAAAATGCAATGTCCCGACCGCTTCAATGTGGTGTATGGGTATACCTTGAAAATTTTCATGCACCCAAATATCATCCGATGAATTATATGTGATGTAAGCTGTTACATCTACTCCTAAATTGTGCATGGCAATACCAGTATAGTACGGTATGCCACCAATTTGATCTTTAGTTACATCATCTATTTTAATACTATCTTTACAAACTGGTCCAAATATTGCTATCTTCATAAATTTTATTTTATTATTTCTAGTTTTGGTAATGTGATTTCTTTGATGTTTGAATTATGATTTGTATCTTCTATTGCAGTCACATAGTGCTCATGCCCCGTAGAATCATAAATCACATCATACCCAACAGCTTCTAACTTATCAATGCCTTGTTGGTCGAATTCTTTGTCTAAAAAATGCAAGAGGGAATTTTCATGAGAAAAAGCAAGAACTCTTACGCGTTTACCATGCGTACTTTCATATTCAATAATTTTATTTTTTACAGTCTTCATCTCTCGGAGCATGCCACGAAATCTAGTATTATTCATATCCTCAGCTGAGGTAATAGTGGGCACTTTTTCGTCGAGATGTTGTATTGCATATTCAGAGAACATTTTTTTTATTTTTTCTCCGTGAGCTAAAAAATTTTTACCCCAAGTACCTTTATTGTCAGATTCAATAATTTTTCGTGCTTTTTCCCATAATTCTTTTGTGGCTTGAGATATTTTTTCAGGATAAGATACACGAATTTCTTCCCCTTCTCTTGGATTCAAGTAATTGTGTGGATGGAAAACGAACTCAATCAACATATTATCTATATCTAAGGACAAGCTCTCAAACATCCGAATTTCGTTTCCTCCAAGATTAGACTGAATTTCAGTCTTTATTTTATGTGAAAGATTTTTGGTTGCTTGTATAATCTGGAATCCTCTAGATTTTGCGATTTCAAGAAAAATTGTAGCAGTTTCTCTTGCTCGTATAAGATTACTTGATGCAAAATATAAGACATCTTTACTTGGTTCGAATTGTGTTAAAAAACTTTCGGCTTTTTCTTTTGCTTTTTCTTTCCCTTCAGGACTAAGATCAGAGTCAAAATTTTGTTCATAAGGGACAAATGCTCTCTCAGGATTTTGACTGGATACAATAGCTTCATTTTCTTGGTATAGAGCATCCGCGTGACGAATAGTAAAAAAACTACAGTCTCTGAAAGATTTTGGTAAAATCAGCTGTTCTCTTCCTTCAATCTTTGCATGAAATAACTCCTTGTTGTTCATAAAACGATTTTACCATTTTACGGGTATTTGTCCAATTTAATTTAGCTCTACAACTATAAAATTCCTCCTTTTTAAAATTTAAGTTTACCTAGTTTAACTTTAGCAACTTTGCGATCTTTGGCTGTTATTTTAAATAATTTATAAAATTTTTCTTTATCAACGGCATTAAATTTAATACCTCTACTGCTTGCCATTTTGGTTTGAATTTTTATGGCAATTTCTACTGGCATCTCGTATAAATTTTTTGAATCTACATGACTTACAAAACTCGGCACATCATTTACAATTGTGCCATATAAATGTGAGGACACACCAATCACCTTACCACTAAAGATTGCGGTATTTATAGCTATTTTAGAATAATCTCCAATCACTGAGCCAAGAAAAATGCTACCACTTTCTTTGCCTAACATTTTAATTGAACTGTAAGTATTTTTTAAGTTTGATACATTGGTGCCGGCACCAATATTCACCCACTCACCAATATAACTGTGGCCTAAAAATCCAGCATGCTGTTTGTTGGAAAACCCTTGAAAAATTGTGGCCTCTACTTCACCACCAACTTTACAAACATCACCAATACAAGCTTCTTCTTTTATTTCAGTAAAACTATTGATAACACATTTTTTGCCAATATAAATCGGCCCGCGTAAAATAGCACCCGATTTTATTACCGTATCATCATTAATTAAAATGACGCCCTTAGTTGTGTCAAACCAAACATTGGGCTCAATTTTTACATTTTTACCTACCCAAACATTTGATTTTATTTGCTTTTTACCAATTTTTAAAAATTCTAAATTGTCGGCTAAAATTTTAGTATTATAATAAATAACATCCGATAATTTTTCAAACTTCGGCCATTTATAATTTTTATTGGTAGAAAATTCTTTAGCGTATTTAAAACTCGGCACTAAATATTCGGAAAAAGATTTTTTCGTTTTAGGAAAACCCTGAGCTAAAACTTCTTGCAAAGTAGTTCCGCCGCAAAGTATGTTTGATGCATTTCTGGTTAAAGTTATGGGATATAATGTATGCATACCCAGTATATCAACTTCACTTCGCCTAAACAGACCAAGCGAAAATTAAAGAATTAATGATTAATTTATGATTTAAATTAGATAGCATAAGTAACGTATGGATTAGGCGAAAGTTAGCTTAAGTGAAGTTGTATTACTGGGTGTAATTTATTCCACAGTTACACTTTTAGCTAAATTGCGTGGCTTATCTACATCACGCCCTAATTTTAAAGCTATAAAATAGGCGAGTAATTGTAAGGGCACGACTGATAAAATTGGCGTGAGCATCTCCAAAGTTTTAGGAATATAAATAACCGAATCAACTAGCCCCGCAACTTGCGTATCACCTTCCGTAGCGATTGCCACCACTCGAGCATTTCTTGCCTTAAGTTCGGCTAAATTGCTTAAATTTTTCTCATACACGCTATCTTGCGGAATTA
>JBBTZY010000080.1:0-5018 GCA_038061115.1 Patescibacteria group bacterium
CCCAAGTTCAAAGTTCAAAATCCCAATAAAGTTCCAAATGTTTGAAAATTTTAAAATCATTGAAAATTTATTGTCATACCTACGGTAGATCTCCCGTAGGGACGAGAAATTGGAACTTGGTCATTGGAAATTTTAAGTTCTAGATTCCCTCCGCCGGCTGGCGGATTCGCGGGAATGACAGTTAAGAATGATATTTAAGTAATAATCTAAGTAAACTTATGCGCGGTAAGAAAAAAACTCCCAAACATGAAATTTTACCCGACCCACGTTATCAAAGTGTGGTGGTGGCTAAATTTATTAACCGCATTATGCAACGCGGTAAGAAAACCGTGGCCCGAAAAATTGTTTATCAGGCCTTTGATTTGATTGCTGAAAAAACCAAGCAAGATCCACGCGATGTATTTGATTTGGCTATGAAAAATGCCGCCCCACAGGTGGAAGTAAAAGGCCGCCGGGTAGGTGGTGCTAATTATCAAGTGCCAATGGAAGTGCGTGGTGAACGTAAACAGGCGCTAGCTTCGCGCTGGTTAATTGAAGCGGCACAAGCGAAAAAAGGCCGTCCAATGCATCAAAAGTTGGCTGATGAATTAGTGCTGGCTTCACAAAACGAAGGTGAAGCGATTCGTAAGAAACAAGATGTGCATCGTATGGCGGAAGCGAATCGGGCCTTTGCTCATTTCGCGTAGTTGTTAGTCTGTGGCGAATGTTAATAAAATAATTTAGATTTCATAGTTAGTATTAGTTAAATAATTATTGTTCCGAATAAAGAATCAAGAATTAAGAATCACGAATGTTAGTAGTACTTATCTTGATTCGTAATTCGTTATTCGTGATTCGAAACATTTGTTATTTTTCGTGAATTATTAATTCAAAATTTATTTTTTAGAAAATTATAAATTTATACCATGGCCCGCGAATATTCTTTAGAACACACTCGTAATTTCGGTATTATTGCCCATATTGACGCTGGAAAAACTACAGTTTCCGAGCGCATTCTTTTTTATACTGGCAAAAAACATAAGATTGGCGAAGTGCACGAAGGTGAAGCCACCATGGACTGGATGGAACAAGAAAAAGAACGCGGTATTACCATTACCGCCGCCGCTACCACTTGTTTTTGGAAAGATACACGCATGAATTTGATTGATACACCTGGCCATATTGATTTCACGGTGGAAGTGAAACGTTCACTGCGCGTACTCGATGGTGCGGCGGTGATTTTTGATGGTGTAGCAGGGGTAGAGCCACAATCCGAAACCAATTGGCGCTACGCTGATGATTACGGTGTACCACGTTTAGCTTTTATAAATAAAATGGATCGCATGGGCGCAAATTTTTATGCTGACATGGATTCAATTTACGAACGACTTACTAAAAATGCTTATCCTTTGCAATTACCAATTGGCGCGGCCGAAACATTCACTGGTTTGGTAGATTTATTTACTCGTCGCGCTATTATTTATAAAGATGATTTAGGTAAAGAATGGGAAGAAACCGATGTACCAGCTGATATGAAAGAGAAAGTAGAAGAATATCGTCATAAATTAATTGAAGCGATTGCTGAGCACGACGACACAATGCTTCAGAATTATTTGGAAGGTAAGGAAATTCCGATTCCTGATTTAAAGCGGGTACTTCGCAAGGCAGTAATCGCCAATAAAATTGTGCCAGTATTTTGTGGTTCAGCTTTAAAAAATAAAGGATTACAATTTTTACTAGATGCGATTGTGGATTATTTACCATCACCACTCGATGTGCCGCCAGTAAAAGCGAACGATGTAAAAACCGGTGCAGTGCTGGAAAGACCGCCCTCTGATGAGGCGCCTTTTACAGCTTTGGCTTTTAAAATTACATCTGACCCGTTTGTAGGCAAGCTGGCCTTCTTCCGGGTGTATTCTGGCACTTTGCAAGCTGGTTCTTATGTTTTAAATGCTTCTAATGGCGAAAAAGAACGTATTAGTCGGATTGTGCGACTTCATGCTAATACCCGCGAAGATGTATCAGAAGTTTATGCTGGTGAAATTGCCGCGGCCGTAGGGCTTAAAGTTACCACCACTGGTAATACTTTGTGTGATCCTGATCACCCAGTGCTACTTGAATCAATTGTTTTTCCTGAACCAGTTATTTCGCTCGCGATTGAACCAAAAACTAAAGTTGATCAAGAAAAAATGGGCGTGGCTTTGCAAAAATTGGCTGAAGAAGATCCAACCTTCCGCGTGCGTTCCAATGAAGAAACTGGTCAGCTTATTATTTGGGGGATGGGGGAATTACATTTGGATATTATTGTTGATCGTATGCGTCGTGAATTTAAAGTGGAAGCTAATGTTGGTCAACCGCAAGTGGCTTATAAAGAAACTATTACGCGTGAAGCTAAAGCCGAAGGTAAATATATTCGGCAAACTGGTGGTCATGGCCAATACGGTCATTGTTGGATAAAAGTGACGCCGCAAACCGAAGTGGGTAAGGGTTTTGAATTTTTGGATGAAGTAAAAGGAGGTTCAATCCCACGCGAATTTATTCCAGCGATTGAAAAAGGTATTAAGGCCTCGCTTGATAATGGGGTGCTCGCAGGTTATCCAGTGGTAGATGTAGTGGCCACAGTATACGATGGTTCATATCACGATGTTGACTCTTCGGAACAGGCCTTTAAAATTGCGGGTTCAATGGCTTTCCAAGCGGCCTGTAAGCAAGCTGGTCCAGTTATCTTAGAGCCAATAATGAAAGTGGAGGTAGTAACGCCAGAAAATTATATGGGTGATGTAATTGGTGATATGAATTCTAAGCGTGGTCAAATTAAAGAAGTGCGTGAAAGAATTGGCCTGCGTGTAATTGAGGCCTCAGTACCACTTGGTGAAATGTTTGGTTATGCGACAGCGCTTCGTTCAATGACCCAGGGCCGAGCGAGCTATACTATGGAATTTGAACGTTATTCTGAAGTACCGCGTCACGTGGCGGAGGCGATTATGGGACAAAAGACGGCTAAGGAATAGTTAGTAAGAGGATAGAGTGGTGTTATCATTCCCGTGAAAACGGGAATCCAGAAATAAGTCGTTTAAATCCGAAATCCGAATATCGAAATCCGAAATAAATCCCAATGATCAAAATCCAAAAAAGTTTTAAACATTTGAATTTAGGATTTTGGATTTATTTAGGAATTAGGATTTAGGGTTTATGATTTAAACATTTGGAGTTGCGCTTATAATTTTGATTTAGTCTATGTCAGATTCCCTAATCAACACCATTTCCCGCCTCGCTTCTCGTCCCGAAAAGTTTGTGGTCATCCTGCCTTCGGGTGAAGCGGTTGTGCTTGTATCGCTTCAAGAATACGAAAAATTAACTAGTGAAAAATCGGGCGTAGCGGTAAATAATCAAAAAAATGTTAAAAATCCGACAGAACAGAGTTTACCATTTGGGCAAATGACCAAAGCTAGTCAAACAGTAGAAGCGATTGATCCGCTAACTTCTGGACTATCGGATGATGACCAATTTTTCCCTGAACCGATTGAATAAAGCGGTTTTTTATTTTTCGACCCTTGTCAGATGAGTGTGACACAGGGGGCTTGATGAGTGTGCGCTTGACAAAATCCACCCAAGGTATATAATAAGCTGTTATCAATGTACCGGTAGCACCTTAACAAATAAACCCTTGATCCGCCAACTGGCGGAAGAGGGAATTTGATATAACAAATACAAAGAAAGGAACAACCATGTCACAACCAAATGAACATGGAACACCCTTACCAACACCAGAGCCGACGCAAGATGGCACAGTTATTGGTATCGTAATTACCGCAGTGTGCACAGCAATGTTTGGTTTTTCTATCACTGAGTTAATTAACGCCTTGCGTAATCAGGGTGAAAAATTAACCCAATACATAAGAATTATCTTCACGGCTTTTATCACTAAGCAGGAGGTAATTTTGGCCGATTCCGTAACCCAAGCCGAAAAATTACTTGAAGTATTGGGCGCAGTGACGCTCGGCGCTGTTAAAAAATTCATTGCCAACGATTATTTTAAAGTTGGTGATATAAACGGTATTAAAATCGCTTGGATTGGAAATAATTTCAAAGAACAATTTGTTCCCAAAGTTGAAGAGAATGTGATTGAATCTATCATCAGATATTTTCGACTGAAGAAAGGGATCACCGATCCGTTTATCATCGCTGAACTTGGTTTAAACTACACTACTACCTTGGCCCATATGTGGGAGCTTATTAAACTCCAAGGTTATGGTCAAAAGTTTGGACCTCTATTAGTTGATGGTAAGGCAAATAGTTTTTACATTCCAGATGTAAATGGTATTATTTGGACTGTGAATGCGAACTGGGATGGCGGTGGTTGGCACTTTGGGGCCTACTCGCTTGGTCGTCCGGATGAGTGGAATGATGACCGCCAGGTGCTTGGTCGCTGATTCTAAAATATTTAGATTCTAAAAAAACCAGACCCTTTGAATCTATGACCCTTTGAAACTTTGCCACAGTCGCAAAGTAGTAGAAGGGTCGTTTTATTTTTGTTATAATAAATTGGAAGATGTTTAGGCGTGATGGCTACGGCTTTCGCGTGGCGCTTCAGTGATATAAGTTTAGAGAATTGTTTTGGGTACTACCTTAAACAAGAGTTAATTTATACACTTACAAAAAAAGAAAAGAATCGGTGTGGTATGTTGGTTTGCTTTTAAGGCCACAAATAAAATACAACCCCAAGAGTATTCAAGGGGTGGTGGTAAAGATGGCATACTACATAAACTCTGGGCCGTGAATGCGAAATGGAATGACAATGGTTGGAACTTTGAGGCCAACTCGCTTGGTAATCCGAATGAGTGGAATGATGACAACCAGGTGCTTGGTCGCTACTTTTTTCTTTCTCCCCTGTTGTAGTGGGAGTTTTTCTTAATAATTCTTTTTTCCAACCACCAATATTTTTACCAACACTTTCTATTTCCTCGCCAAACAAAGTAAATTGATTATTTGGTATGAGTTTATTTTCCCACATAATTTGGATAAAGAAGCGCAAGGAA
>JBBTZY010000081.1:0-1922 GCA_038061115.1 Patescibacteria group bacterium
AAATAATTCGCCCTAAAGCCGTAAAAATAAAAGCCAGTAGGAACCCTGCTAGCACAATAAACCGCGAACTAAAAAAATAAAAATTAAAAAAGAAAAATAAAATTATCAGTGCGAGGCCGCTCGAACAAGCCAAAAATATTCGCCCCATTTCTTCGGAAAGTTTGAGTTGATGGGACAATGAGTAAAGGCCAGCTAAAGCAAAAAGTATTAAACAAATTACTGCCGCCAGCATTAATTTGGGTAAAAATTCAGTTAATGGTAGTTGAAATATTATTGGTTTAATAGCTTGTATTTCCGTAATAAAACGAAGCTGATAAGCCGCAAGTCCGGCTAAAATCAGCATTATATAATCAAGTGGCAAGGCCAAAGTGGCGAGTAATAGTTGCGAACGCTTCATACAGCAAATAGCTTAGCAATTATTGGGGATTTTTACCAGTCTGCTATTGACAAATTCATTAAACTTGTTAATATAAAAATACCTTAATAATTTAGGTGATTGCCCCCATCTAATTTTACTCTATGTATTATGTCTACGTTATAAAAAGCGAAAAGACGAGTAATCTTTATATAGGATACACTAATGATCTTAAGGCAAGACTAAATCAACATAATATGGGTTATTCGCAAGCAACTAAAGCTCATATACCGTATAAGCTTGTGTACTATGAGGCTTATAAGGCCAAACCAGACGCTATTGCTCGCGAACAGAAACTTAAACATTTTAAACAAGGTTACTCTCGTTTAAAAGAGCGTTTAAAATTTAGTCTTGCAGAGTAAAATTAGGTGGGGGAGGAAAGTCCGAACACCATAGTGCCCAACTTTTTGGGTGGGTAATTCGTAACACGAACCGTTGGCCGCCGCAAGGCGCGCCGCAGGACAAGTACAACAGAAAATATTCCCGCCTTTGTGGCGTAAGTCATAAGGGTAAGGGGTGAAACGGTGGGTACGCTTTAAGCGTAATAGTTCGCAATTTTGTCGAACAACGTAAGAGCCCACCAGCATTGATAGTGATATCGATGGCTAGGTAAACTCTACCCGGTGCAATACTAAGTAGGCCCGATGAATATCGGGCGGGTTAGTAGCTTGAGTTTTAATGCGAATTAAAGCCTAGATAGATAATCGCCCAGGTTGTAATTGAAAGATTATAGCTGGACAGAATTCGGCTTATAAAATTATTAAGGTATAAAAACACCCTAGCATCGCTAAGGTGTTTTTATTTTACTTAACAATTCATATTTAATTTCACATTCCAATTTAATGTCCGGTCTGACTTTAAATTGGAATGGGATTTTAGAAGGTTTGTTAGTTATTTTTTTCTTGATTCGTGTCGAGCGCTTCGTTCACCAACCAATCAGCCCGTTTATTTTTTTCGCGTAGAATGTGTGTATAACTAATTGATTTAAATTTTTGCGACAGGTTCCAAATTTTTACAAACAAAATTCCCAAATCTTTATCTTTTACTTTATACTCCCCTTTTAGTTGTTTGACTACCAATTCACTATCTAAATAACAATTTACATTTTCAAGTTTTAGTTCTAATGCTTTTTCTAATGCCATAAGTAGAGCTTTGTATTCCGCTTGATTATTAGTGGTTTCGCCAATATATTTACCAAACTCAAAAATAATTTTCCCGATGGCGTCCTGAATAACAAAACCAATACCAGCTGGACCTGGATTACCTCGCGCTCCACCATCGGTGAAGATTTTAATATTTTTTTCCATAAATGAGAATATTTTCATAGATTCCCGCCTTCCTCCTTCGCTTATAGCTACGACAGGACAAGACGCGGGAATGACAGTTAGTAAATTACTAAGCTATCTTTTTTAAATCAATAACTTTTAATTCCAATTCTCTATTCCCCTGCCAGGAGTTTACACCTACTTCATACACTACCTCAACTTGATCCCCTAAGTAAAGTATT
>JBBTZY010000082.1:0-4839 GCA_038061115.1 Patescibacteria group bacterium
GGTAGAAGAAACCGGCCGTTCGCGAGCGACCGAAGCCCCACCGTAGTTCTTTGTTTTTGATTTTCGCTCCTCAGCTATTTCTTTTTCAGTTTTGCTGAATTTCACACCGGCGAACTTAAGAAAAATCAAACCTAAAACCGGCTCGGCGAATTCATTGAGGCGTAAAGCTGAATTGGCCCTCATATGATCGGCCGCCTCCCATAGTCTATTTTCTAGAACATTTGTACTTGTACTCATATATTATTCTACTTATAAACTTTATAAACTCCCTGCCGATGACTAAATTTCTACTTCAATTGTTTTTGATTAAATATTACCAATTCTTGTCGTACTTTTTGTTCCATATCTTTTCGTGATATATTACCAACGTTATTTAAAATTTCCTTATCATTCAAAACTAAAAAATCGTCTAATTTTCTAATCCAATCTTTCATATACATTATTCGTTTCTCCACACTCTGTAATTCAGCAAACGAAAGAAACTGTTCCACTAGTAAATTCAACCTTTTTAATTCTAACTCTTCTAAATAGTTTTTAGCAATTTCCGCCTGCTCGCGTGTAATAATTTCACCTTTCCAATTTGTCAGCCCTAAATTTTCCTTGGCACCATCTACTCTACTTGCTACAATCTCCGCCGCCGTTAAACCAGTAATCGCAAAATGAAATTTATTCTGCACTGTGGCAAAAAACTTTTGAGCGTAATCGGTTTTAGAATCATAATCAGCACTAGTGGCAAAAACATCTTTTACTTTTTGATAAAAATTAGCTTCTGAAGTACGAATTTTTCTAATCCGTTCTTCCCATTCTTGAAAATAAGTTTTCTTGACTAAACCTTCAGCCAAACGTTCATCATCCATAACAAAACCCTTGACAATATACTCCCGTAATTTCTGCGTAGCCCAAATACGAAATTGAGTGCCTCGAAGTGAATTTACCCTATAACCTACCGATATAATCATATCTAAATTATAGCAATTTGTGGGTTTGGTAGAAAATTCGGAATTTCCGAATTTTCTCATAGTTTCCTCTAAAACAAGTTCTTTTTGGTCGTAAACATTTTGGATATGTTCATTTATGGTTGATTTGGCCTTATCAAAAAGTTCCGCCATTTGGTCTTGGGTCAACCAAACAGTTTCATTTTCTAATTTTACCTCAATCTTAGTTTGACCGTCTTTAGTATTGTAGATAATAATTTCATTATTGTTATCCATATAATTTTGATTAACAAACTACATTCATTTTACTTATAAACTCCCTGCCGATGGCCGATTGTGATAACTAAAATCATTAATTTTTCATTATAGATTTCATAAACTATACGATAAGGCCAAACACGATAATTATATTGTCCAGTAAATTCACCCTTCATTTTTTTACCAACAAAAGGATTGGCGGATAAAACAACAAAAGCTGCCAATACCCGGTAATAATCCTTTTTAGGTAACTTTTTTAATTCTTTTTGTGCGTTTGGCTTCACGCTTATTTGATACACCATATTTTTTTGATGATTTGTCAGCAATTAAAAAACCTTCCTTGGCAAGAAGTTGATCAAGTGTAACCCAATTTTTATACTCTCCAGTTTCAACTGCCTTATGAGCTTCTTCGATATCTTTTTTAAGATCAGGAAATTCCCACATTACATCCAAAGTTTCTTGCCATGATTCAAATTCTTCAGCCGACATTAAAACTACCTTCGGCCTACCATTTTCGGTAAAGGTATAATAAAGCCCGGGCTTTTGTACCGCCTCGGCAATATCAAATATATTTTTCCGCGCTTCGGAAATTGAAATAGTTGTTTTAGTATTCATATATGTACATTATAACGTACAAATAAAAAATGTCAAACCTGTAAGGTCTCGTGGAGACCACGGGTCTCTTTACGAGATTAAACCCTTTTCTTTTAAACTAATAAAACTATCTTTGGTAATAATTACATGGTCTAAAATATCAATGCCTAAAATTTTTCCCGCCTCAACTAATCTCTTCGTAACTTCTATATCATCAGGCGATGGCTCAGTATTTCCCGACGGATGATTATGCGCCACAATGATTGCCGCGGCACTATGTTTAATAGCTGGCTCAAATACTTCTCGTGGATGAACTAAACTAGCGTTTAAAGTACCGATTGAAATAATTTGCCGTTCAATAAGGTAATTTTGCGTATCTAAATAAAAAGCCATAAAATGCTCTTTTTTTGAATCACGAATATCAAGACATAATTTCCAAATTTCTTCCGCGGAAATGATTTCTGATTTTTTACTTAAACGCTCCCCTAGTGAAGTGGCCGCTAGTATTTGTAAGGCCTTAGCTTTACCTAAACCTTTTATGCTTAACAGATTATCAAGGGTAATATTTTTAATACTTATTTTTTGAATAACATCTAAAATCTTTTTTGACAACTGAAGCACATTTAAACCTTTGATGCCTGAACCCAAAAGAATTGCTAAAAGTTCAGGGTTTGAAAGTTTGGCAGCGCCATATTTTTCAAACTTTTCTCGTGGTCGATCAATTGGTAAAATGTCCTTCATCTTCATACTACTTAATTATAGAATTAAAACTTTAAATCC
Organism: Patescibacteria group bacterium; assembly: GCA_038061115.1. Classification (GTDB taxonomy): domain Bacteria; phylum Patescibacteriota; class Patescibacteriia; order Veblenbacterales; family UBA10138; genus JBBTZY01. The sequence continues at coordinate 2,568 of JBBTZY010000082.1, forward strand.
ACAATCTCATTAAATAATTCGGCTTGGGTGTCGGGATTAAATAATTTCGCCACGCGTTCCTGCCCAATTTGCCCAAGCCGCTTCCGTTCGCTGGGGTTATTTAATAATAATAAAAGGACTGATTTTAATTCCTCATCATCATTAACTAAAATCCCGGCTTCACCGACTGCTTCAGGCACGCCGCCAACTCGCGACGCAATAATCGGCAATCCCGCACTTTGTGCTTCAAGATATACAATCCCAAAACCCTCAATATCAATTGGATCATTTTCAGGCGTCAGCACAAAAATATCTGCCAAGACATACATTGCTTTCAACTCATCCCCCGACAGCTGACCCGTAAAAATTATTCGTGATTCGTGATTCGTGATTCGTGATTCTAACTCCGTGCGTTCCGCTCCATCTCCCACCACTACATAAACCAAATCAGGATAATCATTTATTAAATCAGACATCACTTTTATCACTCGCCCAATCCCCTTTCTTTTAACTAACCGTGCGACTGATAATAAAACCGTTTTACCTTCTAAACTATATTTTTGTCGCATTTCCTGCACCAACGCACCGTCTAGTAAATTAAATTTTGGAACTACTGGATAAAGCACTTTTATTTTATCAGCCAGTTGATATTTAGATAAAACTAATTGATTAGTAAATTCACTATTACAAATAATCGTTTTGGAATTTTGTAAAATTAATTTGGTTAACATTTTTTTCCAAGCTGACTTTTGTGCCAAAGCAATATCTAAGCCATGCAAAAAAACCAAATATTCAAAACCAAAAGCCATTTTTATTAATAACAAAACTGTACCAATTGGTAAAATTTCGCCAGCGGCTAAAAATTTAAAACCGATTTTTAATTTCAAATTTGGTATTATCCAAAGTAGAGGCAAATAGTGGGGCCACGATTTCCAGTGCCAATTTTTCCTTATTATACGTGGCTCGCGATCCCCTGGTGTAGATGTTAATACGTAAAGATTGTCAACATTATTTTGTAATGTAGAATAGTACGTAGCTACTCCACCCACGCGTGGACTAAAATCACTAGTGATTAATAATACTTTTTGCATAATTTAATTATTATCTCTTAGTGGTAATGATTTTTGTTTTAATATGTGATAAAAATTAATTAATTCCTGCCAACTTACTCCGCCCAGTTTAATAACTAGAAATAAATAAACCGGAGTGGAAATAATAATCACCAATATAAAATGAATTTGTTGAACTAACAACCATGTCACCACTGCCATTACCAAACCGGCTATTAAAATTTTAACCAATTTATAAAATAACCATTTTGAGTCAACTGTAATAATTTGTTTAACCACTAAAGCGCCAGCTATAAGTAAAGTAATCGTGCCTAAAAATGAAGCCAGCGCCGCACCAACTGGGCCAAATTTTGGTATTAATAATAAATTAGCCACCACACTGACTGCTGTTGCAATAGCTATATTTCCAGTATTTCTAGTTTGACGATTACAAGCGGCGAGGAGTGAACCAATTGGAAAAGTAGCAAATAAAAGTGGTAAACTAAGCATTAAAATTTGTAGTGGCTGAACTGAGGCCGTAAAACGCGGATACAACGCCGCCACTACCACTGGCGCCAGTACGGCTAAACCAAAACTAACTGGCACAGCAATAGCGGTTAAATAAACCAACGAGTGAGCAAAGCTATCAGTCAATTTTCCCCGATACCAAGCGGACCACTCATTTGTTACATGGTTGCTTGGTCCGCTGGTACGGGGTGTTCGCCCCTTTAAATCGTCTGACTGATGCAACACATTTAAATTAGGGGCTCCATCCTTCGCGTTTTTAAAATAGGCACTAAAACCCGGAAACAAAGAAGCGGCAAAGGCAGTTGGAATAAATTGTAAGGCAAAAGTAACTTTGTAAGCCACACTGTAAAAACCAACCGCTTCTTCACTACTTAAAACTGACAATAAAACTGTATCGACATAACCATAAACTCTAAGCAATACAGCAGCCAGTGCAAAAGGCCAAGCGAGCTTGGCTACGGCGCGCCATTTACTTAGATTAAATTCCGGCCACAAAAAAACTTGGTAACGAAATTTAATTTGCCAGTAAGCATAAATAAAATGGATTACTACGGAAAGCGCTAGCGCCAACATAAACCATCTTACGTCATGGGTAACAAATGAAGTTGCTACACCTAAAACCGCAATTGTAAACTGAAATAAAATTACCCCAACGCTTTCCCAAAATAAAGTATGATAACCGCGGATGGTAGAATAAAAAGATAAAATAAAAGAAT
>JBBTZY010000083.1:0-1956 GCA_038061115.1 Patescibacteria group bacterium
CGCTTTTTGGATGTCTATAAAATGTGCGGTGGCTGGCATTCCTTTAGGTGGCGGAAAGGGTGGTATCACAGTTGATCCAAAAAAATTATCTAGCTCAGAACTAGAAAGATTAACTCGGGCTTTTGCGCGGCGTTTAACACCGTTTATTGGGCCAGAGCTCGATGTACCTGCACCTGATGTAAATACAACACCAGAAATAATGGGTTGGATTGTTGATGAGTATAACAAAACAATTGGTAAACAAAATCCGGGTGTGATTACTGGTAAGCCGTTGGCTTATGGTGGTTCGCAAGGCCGCGGACTTGCTACTGCCCAAGGTGGTATGTATGTACTTGAGGAAATAAGAAAAGAATTAAAATGGCAACCTAAAGGGGTTACTGTGGCAGTGCAAGGCATGGGCAATGTGGGTGGCAATATGGCCAATCTTTTACATCAAGCTGGCTATGTAGTAGTAGCAATGTCAGATTCTCGTGGCGCGATTTATAATCCTAAAGGGTTAGATCCAGTAGCAGTAGAAAAATATAAAAAAGAAAAAGGTGAGTTAGTTGGCTTTCCAAATTCTAAAACAATTTCTAATGATCAATTATTAGAATTACCAGTGGTGTTGTTAATTCCAGCGGCTTTGGAAAATCAAATTACTAAAGATAATGCAGGTCGTATAAAAGCTCAAGTAATTTTGGAACTCGCCAATGGTCCAACTACACCAGAGGCCGATGAAAAATTAGCTAAACGTGGTGTAATAGTGGTGCCAGATGTTTTAGGTAATGCTGGTGGTGTAACAGTTTCTTATTTTGAATTAGTGCAGAATCTTCAACAATATTATTGGAGTGAGGGTGAAGTGTATGAAAAATTAAAGCCAATTATGATAAGTGCTACTAAACAAATTTTACAGCGCTCTAAACAATTAAAAACTACTTTGCGTGTAGCCGCTTTTGTGGTGGCTTTGGAAAGAATTAGTCAGGCCTTAGAAGTGAAAGGGTGGCAATAGTTGGCAAATAGCTTATAGCGAATAGCAAATAGAGCTGTCATTGCGAGGATCCGCCGAAGAGGCGCGAGACGTGGCAATCTCTAAAATTCCCAATTCCCAAAATGAATCTAAATTACGAACAAAAATTATTAAAATCAAAAGTTAAATATTTTTGTAGTGTAGACGAAGTAGGTCGTGGTGCATGGGCAGGGCCGATTGTGGCGGCGGCGGTTTTAGTGAATAAAAAAGATTTAACCAAGTGGCAAGCTACCATTGGGTTTAAATTAGTTCGCGATTCAAAGTTATTATCACCCACTAAGCGTGAGTTAATTTTTAAGCAATGCCACCGCCAAGTTACTTATTCGCTCGGTATAGTTAATAATAAAATTATAGATAAAATTGGCATAGGTGAGGCCAATCGCTTGGCAGTAAAATTGGCTGTACAAAAATTATCACCTCAACCACAAGTAGTTTTATGTGATTATGTGGGTGGTTTGAAATCTGATTATTTGGCCCGCCCGCTCCTCGAGTCTGAGCCTCGGAGTCGAAGACCGGCGAGGCAGGGTTTGCAGCTTCAAAATATAATAGATGGCGATGCTAAAGTTTTTTCTATTGCATTAGCTTCGGTGTTAGCTAAAGTATCACGCGATAGAATGATGATGAATTTGGATAAAAAATATCCAGAGTATGCTTTTGGTGAGCATAAAGGGTATGGCACGGCCGAGCATATATCCGCACTTGTTAAATATGGAGTGAGTGATGTGCATCGGAGGAGTTATAAGCCAGTGAAATATGTTGAGAATAAAGAATCAAGAATTAAGAATCACGAATGTTAGTAGTACTTATCTTGATTCGCCTGCCTACCGCAGGCAGGTAATTCGTTATTCGTGATTCGGGGCAATGCGAATTGGTTGTTTGTTAAGTTTAATTACTACACGCATTAGCTCATTAATAAGTGTGACCGAAATCAATAATGTGTTTGAGATAAG
>JBBTZY010000084.1:0-3419 GCA_038061115.1 Patescibacteria group bacterium
GCCTAAATTTTTTTTGTGGCGTAAATTTATTTCAACTAAATCACCAAGAGATAGTTTTAAATTATTATCAAACGTATAATCAAAAATATGAGCCGTGCGCGGTAGTCGTCTCAAAATTGCAATTTCGGCCACCAATAAATTTGGTGTCATATTAGCCTAAATTAATATTGGTCACTAAAAGTCCGGCACCGGCGGCATTTTCAAAAGAAATTACGGTGCTTTTGAAATTTATATTTTTTATAATTTGGTATAAAAGTAGTGCTGGGGTGGCTAAAGTATCGTGTGATTTATTTTTATTTTGCTGTAAATACATTAAACCTGATTCGTCGTTTTCCGCCAAAACTTTTTGCCATTGACGCGCACTGAGGCGCGCGGCAGGATTATCTTTAGAAGTTTGAAAAATATTACCGGTTGCTACTAGTAAAATATTTAGTGGTTGCGACATTAACCAATCTTCTAACCACCTAGCAAGTTTCAAAGAGTCGTCAGTATTTAATTTATTATCTAGCAATAAACCAACCATCGGCAGTTCGGCGTAAGGCAAGCCCAAACTAATTAAAGGTATGGCCAAATTATCGGGCGCTTTATTTAAAGTAATTTGTGGTAGGCGCAAATTGGTTTCACTACTTTCTTTCAAGCGATGGGTAAGGGCGGTATTAATTTTCAATTCACCGCGAGTTGCTAAATCACCAAATTCAGTAAAACTATAAGGTAGGGTACGCGACTGTAATAAATAACCAAAATTATGATTAATTTTGGTAGGCAAATGATCGCCGGCTGTGGCGATAATAAATATTACTTCTGGAATTTTAGTTTTAAGTTCACTTGTTATATGATTCAAGCCGGCCCGTGTTTTGGCGGTCACGCGTTTAACCTCGGGTGTAAGCCCGGATAGTAGTAAGGGATGATTGGGTAGTAGTAAAGCGTGAGTTATGGGCATAATGGTTGTCATTCCTCCGATGACCATCGGAGGAATCTAGAAACAAAAAATTATTAATGACTAATATCCCTGCCTACCGGCAGGCAGGTAATTTCTAAAAATGTCTAATACTTAAAATTGAATTTTAAATTATAAATTTTAAATCAATTTTTAATGACTTAATTTTAAAATATTTAGTCATTTAATAATTTAATCATTGAATAAAAATTTAAAATTAAAAATTTTCATTGTTTATTAGAAAATTATAAATCAGAGTTTAGGATTTAAAAAGTTATGTTAAATTAAATCGGGTTGGCAATCGGCGCGCCTAATTCATGAATTAGCACTGCTTCATCGGCAGTTGTAATAATATTTTTTTTCTCATAACCCAAACTTTTAAGCGCGGAGAGTGAAGCGAAAGGCCGGCGTTGTTTATTGGAAATTAAATAAATAGTATTATCAGTTTTAGCACGCACCATTTCGCCATCGCGGAATATAATTGGCACATCGAGTTCATAAGTTTTGATTTGTTTACTTGGTACTATCAATGGTTTTCGGCCCGGGAAATTGGTTTGCAAAAGTTCACGCGAGGCAATGGTATGTCGCATATTATTTTGCACTAAATAAATTTGTTTAGTAGTTTTATCTTGCAAAATCGCGCCCAAGGGATAAACACTCTTGGTGGTAATTGGTTCACTTTCGGCATAACCGATTAAATCTTCATCGGTGATTTTTATAATTTCTTCAGGGTTAACGCCAATTTTACGTAAGGCCTGTGGCGTGGTGAATTTTCGCACGGTATCATCCACCACTAAATACACTGTGCCAGTTGGAGTTTTTAAATAAGAATAATTAGGAAATTTTATTTCGTTACCTAATTGATATTTTAATAATTCTGATTCGGTAACAGTGAGTAGTTTATTAAAATCAGGGTACCGTGATAAGTAAACGCGACGATTAGCAAATTTGCGCCGCACTCCATTTTGAATCAACCACACATACTTATCATTTTCAACATTGAGTAATGAGCCATCAGGATAAATTTGTGAAAAATAACGATTCCAAAGTACCCAAAATAATTTGTTACCCTTAAAATGTGGGGTGTAAGTGTAAAGAATGGCGGTAGCACGATTTTTAGGTGCCAGTGGTACGCCATCAATATTTTTTGTAATATTCGGCCCAATGCCAGAAATGGTGCGGCCGTTATTTGCTAGTTGTGTTAAATAATCATTGCGAATTCTTTTGCCCACGTTGTAAACCTGATTATAAAAACCTTTAAATTTTTGAATAAAAGGATCGTTGATATCGCAACCATCGCACACGGCGTAGCCGGTAGCCCAATCAAAGTTGTAAGTAGTAGCGCGTGGATTTTCCACCAAACTTTGTTCTTTTTGGAGTAAAGTTAGTAAAAATTTAGGGCTAATTAAAAAATCTTGGGCGGTTTTGTAAATAATTTCAGGGGCGGGCAGGCCAGTGATAGGGTCTTTGTAATCAGTCAGTTTGCCGCCTTTGTCTTTAAGAAAAGTTTGAATTTGTTTTAAATCCAAAGCGTCGAAATCCAGTAAATCCTCATCAGTAATTATAAAACTTGGGTCAAATTCAGAAACTACATCTTGCGCCTGAGCAGAAAATATAGGTATTACAACTTGGCTTACAATAATAAGCGCAGTTAACACAAAAAATGAGCATTTTTTTTGCTTAAACATAAAATAATTATAACATATTTTTGATTTATCACCAAACATCTATAAAATAAGCATCCAAGGTTTTTATTGGTTGATTGGGTTGTATAAATAGAATATAATTACAGTATAATAACAATTCATTAAATTTATGAAAAAATCACAGTTACAAAAAAATTTAGTTATATATCAGGCAAAAAATGGAGCTATAGAACTTCGTGGGGACTTTAGTCATGAAAATATTTGGGCTACACAAGCTCAAATTGCCACCGCTTTTAGTGTTGACGTGAGGACAATTAATGAACATATACAGAATATTTTTAAAACCAAGGAGCTCTCAGAAAATTCAACTGTCCGGAATTTCCGGGTAGTTCAAAAAGAGGGAAAGCGCGAAGTTGAGCGTTTGGTTAAACACTATAACCTAGATATGATTCTATCCGTTGGCTACAGAGTAAATTCAAAAACAGCAACGGAATTCCGTAAGTGGGCCACCAAAACACTCAAAGAACACATCACTAAAGGATATACGATAAACCGTAAACAAATAGCAAAGAACTATGATTCATTTATGAAATCAGTTGGAGATATTCAAGCTTTATTACCAGAGCACATAACGCTCGACCCCAAAACTATTCTTGAATTAATTAAGGAGTTTTCTAGTACTTGGGTCTCGCTTGATGCCTACGATACAGAAACACTTAAGCTGGTTGGGAAGACCAGAAAGGCGATCAAACTAAGTGGAGTAGAGCTGATAAACGAAATTCAAACTTTGCGTTCTGAATTATTGAAAAAAGGTGAGGCAACAGAAATTTTTGATC
>JBBTZY010000085.1:0-1232 GCA_038061115.1 Patescibacteria group bacterium
GCGAGGCGGATGATATTGTGCTTTTACAAAAAAGTTTGCACGTTATAATTGATGTTATAAAAGAAGGTCGTTTAGTTTTTGCTAACACGGTCAAATACATTAAAGCCACCATGACTTCTAATTTTGGTAATTTTTATGCCGTGGCAGTGGCGAGTTTACTAGTTGATTTTTTACCGATGTTGCCAGTACAACTGCTACTCCTTAATTTGTTAAGCGATTTTCCAATGATGGCCATAGCCAGCGATACAGTTGATGCTAGCGAAATCGCCGAGCCGCATAGTTATAATTTGCGCGATATTACTTTATTTACAGTTTTGATTGGAGTGGTGAGTACAGTATTTGATTTTATATTTTTTGGATTATTTTATCGGCAAGGCGCGCAAGTTCTACAAACCAATTGGTTTATAGCTAGTATTTTAACAGAACTGGTTTTTTTATTTTCAGTGCGTACTAAGCTACCACTTTGGCGCGCTAAAGCTCCTAGTTTAATTATTATGTTATTAACTGCTTCAGCCGCCATCGTCACTATCATTTTGCCATTCATACCTATAAGTCAAAGTTGGTTTGGATTTACCACCCCTAAAATAGCCACCTTAGGCCTTATTTTTGGCATCGTACTGGTTTATTTGGTGGTAACAGAATTTGCCAAATTAAGTTATTATAAATATTTTAATAAAGATAAATCAGTTGGCAAATTAAATAGTCACCATCATTTAGCTTGATATTTGAAGATGGTTTTAAAATTAAATAAAAAAACAAGCCGACTCTTTGTGAAGTCGGCTTTTAGGTTTCTACGAATTCGCTATTGTGATAAACAAACAATAACAAGTCCAGTTGTTAATAGTATTATTTCTATCACTAGTATAACACTAGTTATAAATAATCCAATTGGTTGAACTATTCCCATTTTTTTCTTTCTACCCGAATTACGCTTCGGAGTCGAGCATTGTTATTGGATGTTGATTAGTATTATTCCAGTTGCTACTAATATAGTTGATATAATCAATAACGAAAACATCGTTATCAAAAGATTTGTGCGCTGGAAATCATTTATGCGCTGGGGATTGTTTAGTGCTTGTGTAAAGCGTATTATCGTTATGACTATAGTCATAATACCCGTGAATATTAAAATAAGAGGAAATTCCATATTAATACTATTTAATTTTTTAATTAGTGAATTATTTATCTTTACTAACCTGGCGGGTAGGATTTTGGCTCGAAAGCCATCCTAC
>JBBTZY010000086.1:0-3563 GCA_038061115.1 Patescibacteria group bacterium
ACCACCTGAAGCAACTACTCGGTAACCTTTTTCAATCATCTGACCGTCCGCGCCTTTAATTTTACTCTTACGTCCATAGAATATTCCAACCTTACCGGGAGGGATCTTCTTGTAGCGTCGAGATACAACATAGAATCCCATGAGGATTCCAACCCCGACAAGTAAAATCATAATCGGGACAAAAGTCCCTGAGAAAAATTCCATTATTGAGTTCATTACTATTTTCCTTAAATTATTTTATTATTTGAATGTGAATTATTTTTTTGATTTTTTGTAGTACAGCTGTTTAATTATTAAGATTTTGATTGAACGATTAGTTCACTACCAGCTACTCCAAGAACTTCTACTGTCCTCCCGTGAAGAATTTCACTACCATCCTTAGATTTAGCAGTATAAGTAAGATATGAACCGTCAATAGTAACACCTACTTCACCAATACTTTGAGCAGATATGGTAACTGTAACGTTACCTATTTTACCAACTGCATTTTTCGTAGAAATAATAGAAGATGCTTGCTGTTTATATAGTAGAGCCATAAGTCCGTACATAATTAATGAAAGTGTAACAGCACTTCCAAGCCCCCAAACAGAGGAACTTATAATACTTTCATCGTTGTAACGAGCGATAGAGCCAGCCGCTCCAAATCCCATAATAAAGGTAAATATAACCTTACTAGAGAAAAGAGAGACAGTTGGCGCATCGTGTGAAACATCGTGATCTGTATCATGATCAACGCTTACTTCGTGCTCAACCTCGTGGTCGTGCCCAAAAAGTAAAGAGAAGACCAATCCTAACAAACCAACAAACGCCAATGCGACGAATATTAACATGATTTATTAACCTTTATATAATTGTGATTGTTATTGTATTTAATTGTAAATATTACATTTTTAATTATTTTATTTTAATAAACCATCTTACAATAAATGACAAAATATGTCAAGGTTAATTTTTTTAAATAAAAAAACAGGGCTGTTACCCTATTTTTAGATCAAAATAGTTAATTATTTACCTCACCGCCACAATTTCGTATTTCATCACCCCTTTAGGCACTTTGACATCCACCTCATCCCCTTTCATACGCCCTAAAAAGGCCTGCCCCAGCGGTGATTCATTGGAAATAAGCCCATTAGCTGGATTGGCCTCATTTGAGCCCACAATAGTAAATTCGCGCTGCACGCCATCAATTTTAACAACCACAGTTGAACCGATATTAACGAGGCCAGCCCCACCCGATGACTCGTCAATTATTTCGGCATTTTTTAAAATATTTTCAATTTCAATAATTCGGCCTTCAATAAAACCTTGTTCATCTTTAGCTTCGGCATATTCGGCATTTTCCGATAAATCACCCAGCTCTTTGGCTTCGCGAATTCTATGTGCCACATCGAGCCGGCGATTTGTTTTTAAATCGAGTAACTCTTTTTTTATTTTAGCTAAACCATCTTTGGTCATGTAAGCTTGACTGTTTGCACTCATATAAATACGATAAGGTAAAGTAATAAATATCCCACTTCGTTCTGAGTTTATCGAAGAACTACGCGGGATTCTCCTTAATTTTAATTCTTCAAACTTCGTTTGAAAAAATTATATAGAGGGGAAATAATTAAACGCCCGTAATTTGGGCGACAGAAGTAAGATAAAACAAATTCTATACCTTGTCAAGTAAAAAAATTATTTCTCCTAACAACATACCAACATTCTCAAGTTTGTTGGTATGTTGTTAGGTTTGTTGAAATGATTTTAAAAAACGGGCGAAGGTTTTTCCGTAAGGCGAGACAGTATGTTCAACAAATTTTCCACGATATTTTTTTTTAACAAGGCCAGCTTGATGAAGGCGTCTCGTATGCTCCCCGATTGTTTTTACGTTCGCACCTATAATTTCAACGATACCGTCTAAAGTTATTTTTTCTTGTTTTGCGACCAAAAGTAATATTTCAATACGGTAATGATTTGCCATACCTTTAAGATGTCGTTCCATTTGTTTAGCTGTTTTTATCTTTCCCATATTTAGATTATACACCACATACCAACATTCTCAAGTTTATAAGGATGAGATTTGGTAGATATTTGATAATTAGTTATTTAATTTAATTAAATCGCGATTGGCCGCATACCAAGCGAAAATTTCGCGCGCGATTGGTACGGCGACACTTGAACCTTCACCACCGTTTTCTAACATCACTACTACTACAATTTCTGGATTATCGTAAGGCGCGTAACCTGCAAACCAAGCGTGTGGCATTTTACCAGTGCCGGCTTGAGCCGTACCAGTTTTTCCAGCCACGGCAATGGGTAAAGTATTTAAACTACGCGCACTACCACTAACTACTGTTTGCCGCATCCCCTGTTTCACAGTATCAAAAACTTCCGGGCGTAAATTAACTATTGGATAATTTTTGTTATCCACTGCCTTTAAATTATTTTTTTTATCATCTGAAATTTTAAAATCAATTAGCTTACCATTATTTAATAAAGCCACATAACTTTTAAGTAGCCCCAGTGGTGTGACTAGTAAATTACCTTGGCCAATGGAAATATTGTAAGTATCACCCAAAAACCAGCGATCGTTTAAAGTTTTTTGTTTCCACTCTGGGCTAGGCACAAAACCTGCCTCAACTTGCGGTAAATCTATTTGCGGCGCCTCGTTAAATTTAAATTGTTTAAGATAAGATGTAATTCTATTTACCCCCAAACCTTCACGTTCATTATTTCCCCCACCAATTAAATAAAAAAAAGTATTAACTGATTCGGCCAGCGCGCGGATTATATCTACCCGACAATGGCCACCCGGTTTCCAATCCGCAAAAAATCTATTACCAAGTTGCACACCACCTGTACTTAAAAAAGTAGTGCGCGGTGTAATTACATTTTCTTGTAAAGCAGCGGCCCCGATGATTGGTTTAATAGTAGAGCCAGGCGGATAAGTGCCTTGTAAAGCGCGGTTGAATAACGGGCGATTAGAATTTTGCAGTAATTCTTTGATTATTTTATTATCGCGTTTGATTGTAAAATTATTAGGATTAAAACTAGGGTAACTAGCAAGGGCTAAAATTTGGCCAGTTTTAACTTCAACCACAATAGCTGAACCACCAATACCACGCGGCGTGCTGGCCCCGGCTAACGCTTTGTAAATTAATTCTTGTAAATCAGCGTCAACACTTAGATAAAAATTTTGGCCGGGAACAGCTTTTGTTTCAGTGTAAATTTTAAGCTCGGTACCACTAGGCGCAACTTCCACCTCGCGCTTACCAGTAACTCCGCGTAAAACATTATCATAAATTTTTTCCAAACCCGTTTGCCCAATTAAATCATTGAGATTAAATTGCTTAAGATTATTTTTGTATTGCTCGTCAGAAATTTGACCAACATAGCCAAGCAAATGCCCCCAAGCTGAATTATCAGGGTATGATCTTACTCCCACTACTTCAATATTTAAGCCCGGCAAATTGCTAACCCGCGCCGCTAAACTAAGCGCTAAATCCCGTGGCAAATTATAAGCCAAAACTTGTGGTAAGTAACTACCTGATTTTAAATTTTGCAAATTATCTATTTCTAAAAGC
>JBBTZY010000087.1:0-5148 GCA_038061115.1 Patescibacteria group bacterium
AGCTAATATTACCACTGCTTTTAAGTTATCCACCACACTATTTAGCGTAGAGCCGGTAGAAGTTGACGCCAATAAGGGAATTGTGAGAAAATTAACTCGTTAATTAACCTAGTTTATTAGTTTATATTTTATGGGCAATCCAGAAACAACGTTTTTAATGGCACGGCATACTAAAAAAACTACAGATTTAGAAAAGCCATACCCAGGTATAACTGTGGAGGGTGAGCAATTAGTGCGTGAAAAAACAAGGGAACATTTATTAAAAATTATTGAAGATGCCGAGCCAGGTGCGGTGGTGATTTTTTTAGGTGCGTCTGATGTGCCCCGCACTAAATCAACTTCTCGCGTTAGCGCTAATGAACTTAAGTCGCTATTGGCTGATAAAACCGATGAATATTTAGTTTATGAGCAAAAAGATATTGAAGCCGCGGTAGACAAAAAAACACAAAGTACTCGTGAAGTGGCCTCTAAACTAGTAGCTGATAATCCTGATAAAAAAGTAATATTGTCGTATCCTTTATTTCTTAAAGAATTTTCGTTAGTGGCACCTGAGACAGGTCCACGGGCTAAAGTGCCAGAATGGAAAACAGGTGGAGTGAAAGAAATTGGCACGCCGTATTTGGCTGAACTTATGAAGCAAGCAGGAAATAATGAAGCTACAGCAGTTAGCAAATGGATTGATAATGATGGTAAAATAAATATGCCGAACGGAGATGTTTTAGAAGGCCCAAACCCAGTTGAAACAGCCCAAGGATATATCAAATCAATTGAAAGGTTGCAAAATTTTGCCATGAAACTTTTTCCTGATCGTCCATTGGTAATTGAAGTTACTGCGCATAGTTGGGATATTGATGTGTTTATTGCTTATGCTACACATCATGGTAAGCTAGATGTCGCAGGTTTTGAAGAAATTGCTCGTGGAAATAAGAATAAAGACACAAGTATAATTTCTGAATTTGAATTTCCAATTATTAAAATAAATGAGGATGAAAAAACTTTAAGTTATCGTGGCAAACAATATAAATTAAATTCACCTGAGTTTGTTAAATAAAATTATTATGTCAGAGTATTTATTACCATTTTCAAAACTCTCTAAAAAATCCGTGCACTTAGCTGGTGGGAAGGGGGCATCTCTCGGCGAGATGACGCAGGCGGGAATTCCTGTGCCACCGGGGTTTGTGGTGCTGGCCAGTGCCTTTGATAGGTTTTTGCACGAAACAGGGTTAGAGGTAGAAATTCAGGCCCAATTAGACAAAGTAAATCACAAAGATGTGAGTTCGGTGGATAAATATTCGGCGGTGATTCGTGATTTAATTCACAAGGCGCGGATGCCGAAAGATTTGCAAATTGAAATTTTAAGTGAGTTTAAAAAATTAAAGTCAAAATTTGTGGCAGTGCGCTCTTCGGCCACGGCGGAGGATTCTTCAACCGCCAGTTGGGCAGGGGAGCTGGAAAGTTATTTAAATACCACCGAGAAAAATTTACTTGGGCGAGTAAGGGAGTGTTGGTCGTCGCTATTTACACCACGGGCGATTTTTTATCGTCGAGAGAAAAAATTACACCGCGCTAAAGTTTCAGTCGCGGTGGTGGTGCAAGTAATGGTGCAATCCGAAATTTCCGGCATTGCTTTTACGGTACATCCAGTAACTAAAGATCGTAATCAAATGATTATTGAAGCAGGGTACGGTTTAGGTGAAGCGATTGTTTCTGGGCAAATCACACCCGATGCTTATGTGATTGGCAAGAAAAATTTTGATTTACTTGATATAAATGTATCAGAGCAATCCCGCGCGCTTTACGGCAAGCCCGGTGGGGGGAATGTGTGGAAAAATTTTACTAAAGTCCAAGGTAGTAAACAAAAATTAACTGGCAAGCAAATTTTGGAGCTTGCAAAAATTTGTGTGAATATTGAAAAACATTATAAATTTCCTTGTGATATTGAATGGGCGTTTCAAAAAGGTAAGTTTTACATCACCCAATCCCGCCCTATAACTACTCTATAAAATTTAAATTAATTTCTTTGCTATCATCCATAACCTTTTCGCGCGAAAAGGTTATGGATGATATAAATAGTTTATGAAGCATTATGAATTAGAGCGTTATTATAAAGCGTTGGGTAATCGTAGACGTTTAGAAATAATTTTATTGTTAAATAAACACGGCGCAACTTGTGTAACTGATATTGCGCTGGGAATCAAGTTGTCAATTAAATCTACACACAAGCATTTGACTAATTTGTACAACATTGGTTTTTTGATAAAAAACCGGCGAGCTAATGTAGTTTATTACAATTTATCAGACGAATTAAACTCTTGTCACAATCAATTATTAAAACCACTTATTCCTTAGTTTACTGATTAATACAATAATAACCTTTTCGCGCGAAAAGGTTATTATCATTTAAATTGTGTAGTGGAAATAAAAATAAATTATTTCACACTATAGTGTTTGGTGATAGCGGCTAAGTGATCACGTTTGGCAGCTTTAAGATAGGTTGGGCTGGTTAGTTTAGCAAGAATAGAGCTAAAATGTTCGGCCGATAAATAATGCGGAAATATTACATAATGCGCGCCGGCCTGATATAACTCCTGACAGTCGTGCCAAGTACTCGCGGTTAAATAAATTATCGCTTTACTTTTTAGTTTGTGAACAAGATTAAGTAAAAGTAGATTGTCGGCAACATCTGGCACGGTGGAGATAATCATTCGAGCGGAATCCAAATTAAGTTGTTCCATTACTTCTAAATCACTCATATCGCCATACAGACAAGTTACGCCTTGCTTTTTTAATTTTGTTACTACGTCAGGATTAAAATCAACTACAACAATAGAATGTTTTAATGATTTTAAAGTGCGCAGTATTCTTTCGCCCAAACGATCACAACCAAATAAAACGGTGTGATTTTTATTTTTTAAAATAATAGGCGAATGCTCATCACTATTAAATTTATTGCGTTCTAGTTTTTTAAGCCAGGGTTTTAGGCAAATATAAATTTGGTCACTATGCGACATTAAATAGCTGGTAACGGCGATTGATAAGGCGGCCACCGCGGCAATTAAAGTTAAATAATTATTTGTGATATGACCAAGTTTTACCCCCAAAGCAATCAGCACCAATGAAAATTCCGAAACCATACCCATTGATAAACCAACAGTTAAATTGGTGCGTCGGCGGTAACCTAAATAACTCATGATTAAAATTACGATTATTGGATTGCCAATTAAAACAAAAGCAGTGAGTGTCCAAAATAATGGTTGAAGTGTGCCTAAGCTGGTAATTGCTAATTGACTACCTAGGCCTACAAAAAATAAAATTAAGAAAAAATCACGTAAGCTTTTAAGCCGCGCGCTGATTTCCAAATTATAAGGCATGCTGGCGAGGGCAAGACCTGCAATCAAGGCGCCTAGTTCAGCTGATAATCCAAGTAGGAGTGATGACATTACTATTACAAAACACCAAGCGAGAGCGGTTAGCATTAAAAGTTCAGATGATCGTGCAATAATAGAAAATAAATATTTTAAGGCGTAACGAGCTATAAAAATTACTACACCCACTAAAGCCACAGCGCGTAGTAATGTAAACACTCCGAACCAAATTGTAGCATCTTGATTTAAACCACCTAAAATAACAACGGCCGATAAAGCAACAATATCTTGAAATAATAAAATACTAAGAGCAATTCGACCGGCTAAAGTATTAAGTTCGCCTTGATCAGAGAAAAGTTTAACAATAATTATGGTGCTAGAAAAGGTGAGGGCGAGTGCAATATAAAAACTTGGCACCATTGCTACACCAAGTAAGCGGCAAATAAAAAATCCAATTAAAGTGGTAAAAATAACTTGCGCGCTACCAATTATTAAGCTAGTGCGCCCTAATTTTTTGAGTTTCGTAAAATCAAGCTCTAAGCCAACCAAAAATAAAAGTAGGGCAATACCAAAAGATGATAAAACTCCCAGTATTTCCTGACTTTTAATTAAACCAAAGCCCAAAGGCCCAGCAATAGCGCCAGCCAAAAGGTAGGCGAGAATTGATGGCTGGCGTAATAAAAAAAGAATCAAAGCGCCTAAACTGGCGAGAATGATAAGCACGCTGACCTCTCCAAAAGCGTAACTCATAGATATTGTAAATATAGCAAATTTTTTAAATTACAACAATTGTTTGAGTTGTGGGCAAGTAAGTGGTAGAATAAAAGTAAAGATATTAACTATCTGTCATTCTCCCGAATCCGCCAGCTGGCGGAGGGAATCGGGAAATAAAATTTTTCAATTACCGGATTTTTAAAAACCCCAAGACCCAAATCCCAATATTTTAATATTTAGCAGGATATTATGACGAAAGTTTTGGGGATTGGGTCTTGGGATTTGGGAATTAAATCTTTATGGATATAAATGCCAATCGTTCGCCAGAGTTAGAACCAGTTGCGCCTCATGTGGAGCAGCCGGAGATTTTAGAATTGTCGCCAGAAAAAGATTTTGATAAATCAGCCAAGTTAAGAATTGAAGATAAGGTTAATCCTAGTCAAGTGGTAATACAGCCGGAAGTGTCAGTGTCTAGCCAAACCGCTTCCGTACCCGCTATTCAAAAACAAGTGGAAGGTATTTTAGCCGAAGGGTTGGAATCGGTTTATAAAAATTTATCGCCAGATAAAAAATTGCAATTTAAAGTTTTGGGTGAACAAACTGCCCGTAAAATTGTGGGGCTTGTGTCGCAAACCAAATTTCGTTTGGTGGAGGTTTTGAAATTAATTCGTGATTGGCTATTTACTTTGCCTGGGGTAAATAAATTTTTTGTGGAACAAGAAGCGAAGATTAAACTAGACAAAATTTTAAAGTTACGTAAATAAACTATACGCGTATTTTATTTTACTTTATATAATCAATGTCAACTCAAAAGTAAAAATGCAAAACTCAAAATTACAATTTAAAATTTAAAAGTTTTTAATTTTACGTTGTAGTTTTAACTTTTACGTTTTACGTTTTAAGTTAAAAAATAATTCATCTTTAATCAAATGTTTCTCCAAGCTGTTTCTTCCCCCTACGATTTTGAAAATCTTAATATTGGATTGCAGTATAATACGCAAGTTCCAAGTTTTAATTTTGGGCCTGGTTTTTGGTTTTCAATTACCACCTTATTTATTGTAGTTGTTTT
>JBBTZY010000088.1:0-7104 GCA_038061115.1 Patescibacteria group bacterium
CATCTATAATATGAACTTCAAAACCAGCCCGCAAAGCTATTTCAGCTAAATGTGAACCAATAAAACCAGCACCGCCTGTAATCAACAACTTAAACATAATATAAAAATTAATTCTTTTTGTTACTTCTTTAATAGAAGTAACCAAGAATCGCGGCCTTCGTCTCCAAGTTTGAACAGTGCTCGTCAAACGAGCTGGCTTGGGCTATGCCAAACGACCACATACACGCCCAAGCCGGACGCTCGTTTGACTTCCGCTCTGTACAAACTTTCCGACATGGCCGCACGACTTTCTATGATTTATTTTTCTAATTTCGAATTTAGTGCTTCGGATTTGGAATTTTTATTTTATATATTTCTTTAACTCTTTAACCTTATCCAACTTCTCCCATGTAAACCCTTCGCCCGTACGTCCAAAGTGACCATAAGTAGCAATGGCTTGATAAATCGGCCGACGTAATTTTAAATGTTCAATTATCTCATACGGTGTAAGTGGAAAATGATTTTCAATAATTTTTATTATTTTGTCATCTGGTAACGCGCCAGTACCAAAAGTATTTACTGCCAAACTAACGGGCGCAGGTTCGCCAATCGCATAAGCCAGTTGCACTTCGCACTCTCGCGCTATTCCTGCCGCCACTAAATTTTTTGCAATATAACGCGCCGCGTACGAAGCTGAACGATCAACTTTGGAAGCATCTTTACCAGAAAAACAACCGCCACCATGATGCGCTCGCCCGCCATAAGTATCAACGATTATTTTGCGACCCGTAAGCCCTGTATCGGCCTCGGGGCCACCAATTACAAATCGACCGGTAGCATTAATAAAAACTTTGGTTTTATTATCAAACAATTTCCCACACACTTTTTTTATTACTTGTGTTTCTAAATCCGCTCGCAATTTAGTTAAAGCTACATTTGGATCGTGTTGGGCCGCGAGCACCACACTAAAAATTCTTTTTGGTTTACCATTTTCATATTCAACCGCCACCTGACTTTTACCATCGGGCCTAAGACCTTGCACAATCCCCTGCTTTCTTACCTCAGCTAAACGGCGCGCCAACTTATGCGCCAACATAATTGGCAGTGGCATAAATTCCGGAGTTTCAAGGCAAGCATAACCAAACATTAATCCTTGATCGCCGGCGCCAATTATTTTTTTGGGCAGAACCACCCCGCGTTTAATATCGGCTGATTGTTCGTGCAGTGCTACTAGTACACCAGCGTCAGAGGCATCAATTCCAAAATCAGGATTAGTATAACCAATCTCGCGTAAAACATTACGCGCGATTTTTTGCACATTCACATAACCGCTGGTAGAAATTTCACCGCCGACTAACATCACGCCAGAAGTAACATATGTTTCAATACCAGCACGAGTTAAAGGGTCTTGACGCAATAATTCATCAAGTATTGCATCGGATACTTGATCACAAATTTTATCCGGATGGCCTTCGGTAACTGATTCGGATGTATAAATCATATCATTAAAACACTAGAACATTTAAACATTAGAACATTATTAATAAAAATCTTGTTTCTATGATCTAGCGATCTAATGTTCTAATGTAAATATTATTAAGCTGAAAGCTTTGGCCCCAATACATATTCATGCGCATTGCCATAATTAATCGTAGCGCGTAAACCATCTTCTAATTTAGTCAATGGAAACCAACCTAATTGTTCTTTGGCAAGCGTTATATCAGGCACCCCCTGCTTAGCTAAATAAGGCAGTGCCTCCGCCTCTTCAAAACTAACTTTAGCACCAGTTAAATCAATTATCATCTGCGCAATATCTTTCATTTTATAGGCCTCAGGCGAACCTAAATTAAATACACCAGCACCTGAATGATCCATTAATTTTAACAAGCCATCTACCATATCGCTAACATAACAATAAGTAGAAATTTCCTCAGGTGAGCCATAAATAGTGAGCGGTTGATTAGTTAAGGCGTGGGCAATGAAATCCGGAATCATGCGGCCATCTTGCAATTTCATACGCGGACCAAAAGTATTAAAGATCCGAGCAATGCGAAAATCGACTGAGCGATAATTACCATAATTCACCACCAAACTTTCAGCAAAACGTTTACCTTCATTATAACAACTGCGCGGGCCTACTGGATCAATTGAGCCCCAATCTGCTTCTTTAAATTTTTGATTCGCTATCGGCTCACCATAAATAGAAGCCGATGAAGCGTGTAAAAATCTAGCCTTGTATTTCACCGCCAAATCTAAAAGATTACGCGTGCCCTGCGAATTAGTAAGCAATGTTTCAATTGGCAAATGATGATATTCTTTGGGACTGGTCGGGCAAGCTAAATTATAAATTTGTTGCAAGCCCTGATACTTAACTTTAAATACTTCAAGTTCAGGCAGAGCTTCTAAATCAATTGGTTCAATTAAATCGTGCTTAATAAATTTAAAATTTTGATTTTGCATTAATAAATCAATATTTTCTTCCTGACCGGTAATAAAATTATCTATACAAATTACATTATTTTTTTCAAGTAAAGCATCACACAAATGTGAACCAATAAATCCAGCTCCACCCGCTACCAGCACATTACTGCGATCTAAAATTTTTGTATAAGACATAATTAAAATAGATATGAATAAGCTCTTTTATTATAACAAAAAAAGGCCAAATTTGAAACCGGCCAAAATTTTCCCCCTAATTTCACTATTTAGCTTCAGCACTATTAAAAACCTGACTTTTAAGCACTAAATAATAAAGTAACGCCCAAATGGCAACTGCCACGGCGCGGGCTGATAAATCATACCAAGTCAGCCAATTCATCAGCCCCCAAAAAGTAAACTGAATGCCAGCTAAATACAAAACGGAGGCGGTTAAAAACTTTAAATACTGTTTAAAAAAACTAGTTGATAATTCTGAAAAAGTAAAATAACGATGCCAATAAAAATTATTAAAATTAGCAAGTAGCGTAGCAATAAATCCTACCGCTACTAAATTATTTTGCCCGAAACTTGTAAACCTCGTTAATAAAGTGTAAATACCAAAATCAACTACCAAGCCACTAGCGCCGACTAAAATAAATTTAGTTAATTGAATAAGTGCTGGAGAAAAATTTAATGACATAATTTTGATGTCAAAATATTTATTTCGAGTTTAAAATTTCGGATTTCGTCCGCCAGCTGGCGGATTCGAATTTTTACTTAAATATCGCCACATTCAAGCCGCCACGCCAATTTGTTGGCTCCATAAAAAACTGGGCTTGTGCCTTACCCTCTTTATTAAATATTCTAATCTGCGGCCCGCCGGAAGTAGCTGGCACCGCCACTATTTCTTGATTACCATTACCATCGGTATCGCCCACTGCCACTTGTACACCACCACGAAAACTTTTAGCAAACGCTAAAAATTGTTTTGCTAACTTTCCCTTACCATCAAAAATTTTTATTTCTGGTTCACTACCCGCCCCACGCGCTACAATAATTTCTGCCTTGCCATCACCTGTTAAATCGCCGGCTGAAATATTAACACCACCCTTGCCCATTGCCTGCCAAGCCCAAAATTCTAATTTTTTATTACCAAATTTATCAAACACTCTAATTGGTAAATTATTCTTACCCTGCGGCGCTACAATAATTTCTGGATTTTTATCACCATCAATATCACCAGTGGCTACTTGTACCCCACCTAAATAATTAAAATCATAAGGCGCAAATTGATAAAATAATCGACCACTGCCATCAAAAATTCTAACTAAATTAGATGCCCGCGAACCTGTACCCACCACAATATCACTTTCCCCTTCGCCCGTAAAATCAGCCGATGCCACACTTAACCCACCTAAATAAAATTCTGGAAAAGCTAAAAATTCAAATTCTAATTCACCTTTTTGATTAAAAATTCTAACCTGTGGCTTACTACCAGCGCGTGGGGCCGTAATAATATCGGTTTGGCCGTCGTCATCAATATCACCAGCGGTCAAATTAACACCCCCTTTAACAGTTGAATCATAGGCTGTAAATTTTTGTAGTACTTCACTACTAATATCTAAAGTGGAGATGAGTGCTGGCCCAGTTTGATAACCAACAATAATTGGATTCTTGCGTGGAAATTTAGTACTACCAGCCAAATCAACCGCCGCTTTTAAATTTAATTTACGCCCTACTTTGCCATTTGATCCTAAAATTTCATCACCCGAGGCAATTAAAACATCCCTAAGTTGTGATGGCGAAAGTCGCGGAAAGGCCGCTTTTAAAAAAGCGAGTGAGCCACTAATAAGCGGCGTAGCGACTGAAGTGCCTGACCATCCTCCACCATAACTTTGTTTAAATTTAGTATTACCATTTACTACTAACTGCGTACTATAAATATTTGTACCCGGGGCTGACAAATCTACACAAGCCGCACCAAAATTAGAAAATTCCGCCCGCTGATTATTTTCACCCAAAGCCGCCACACCAATTACCCAATTGGAGCCGACAGGTCCATCACTACACACTGGATACTGCGGTGAAAAATCCATATCAATCGCTTTGGTTTGATCATTGCCCGAGGCCGCTACTACTAAAATTCCAAGCTTAGCCGCCCGCGCAATCGCTACTTCTAAATCGGGATCTGACAAATCACCCACAAAACTTAAATTTATAATATCAGCATTTTTATCAATCGCGTAATTAACAGCTCGCGCCACCGCTGTTGTATCGCCCACACCTCTGCCGTCGAGCACCCGCAGTGGCATTAGGCGCGCCTGAAAAGCCACTCCTGCTACACCTAAATTATTATTACCCACTGCCGCCGCTACACCAGCTACAATTGTACCGTGATTTACTGCTAACTCATTCCAACCCGCTTCAAATTTTGGTCGTGGATCAGGCGAATTCGCCACAAAATCCCAACCGTGCACATCATCAGTAAAACCATTATTATCATTATCTAATTTATCACCCGGCACTTCCCATGGGTTAAACCAAATATTTGATTTTAAATCTGGATTATCTATATCCACCCCTGAATCTAAAATAGCAATTACAGGGCGCAAATTACCTTTGATTTGATAATCCCACGCCGCTGGAATATTAACGCGCTCTAAATAATTTTTTTGATATTTAAAATCTAAGTCACTCGGTTGCAAAGCTATTTTAACCAAACCACCGGCGGCATAAACAAAATTTTGACCAATAACGAAAAACCCGAGAACAATTCCCGGGAAAATTTTATAGCTAAATTTTCCACTTAACCACTGGATCATCACATTTATTATAACAAAAATGGGTAAAAAACAAAAGCACCCCGCTTAGCAGGGCGCTTATAATATTTTAATAACTAAACTGATAACTTAAGCCATTTCTTGTTTAATAACGCCTAACTTATGTAAAGCAATTATGATTGGTTCGGCACAAATAGCGCATAATTCATAGCTATCCCATTTTTTTAATCTCGTCTCCACTCGCACAAAATTCCCACGATCAGCTATTATCTCCCCGCAATACTCACAAATATTAATCATCATAAAAAAATAATTAATAATAAATTGTATGGATAATTAATTTATTAACATTTTTCTAATGGTAACAATCCGCCCTTGATTTTTTAATTGTAATCCAAATACTACTACAGTCAACGACTTTAAATTGCTAACAAATCCACTAATCCAATCGACTTATCCACAATCAATATTTGTATCAATGTGTTAACACATTGATATAGTGTTAAAATAAAAACAAACCCAAAATTAACGTGGTTTGTTTATCGAATATTATTTACTCTAAATTTTTAATTCAAAATGAAATTAGATCAATAATTACGATGAGTCGATTCCGATCGCCTTTCAATTGCTAAAATAAATACCTCATTACTAATATAACGAAAAATAATTCTGATATTACCCTTTCTCACCCGAAAAATATCTTGTTGACCAACTAATTTTTTAATAGTTAAACCCAAAGTATTGCCAGATTGTAATTTTTCTAAAATTATCCGAACTACTGCTCGCTCTGACTTAGACAAACGCCTTAATGATTTGGCGATTTTATCCATAAATTTACTTTATAAACGTGCCAATAAATCCTTAATCACCACTCCGCCTTTTTTAATTTTAGTAAAATCAATTACCTCTTCCCAAACTTCGCTAATTGTATCAGCTGGAACAATTTTAAACAACGGTTTAGATCTTTTAATTATCAAAAAAGATTGCCCTTTGCTAACCAACTCGGCATAACGAGTGGTATCCTGACGCAATTGTTTTAGACCAATTATATTCATAAAATTACAATTAAATTAAGTTCACCTTAAGTTTATCTTAAATTAATCTTTATGTCAAACTAAACTCACTTTTAATTATCCACAACTTAATCCTATCACAAAGTGTCAGCGACCGCTGACACTTTGTGATAAATAAAAACTATTTAAAAAATTCAGGAAAAATTTTATGAAGGGCTGGATTGTAATCTATCTTTTTAACTAACAAATATAAAATATGTTTTTTTAATCTGTGCTCCCACAAAACTTCATTGAAATCTCTAGGAATTGGGTAAGGTGAAATCCAAACACTATCCTGTAATTTTCTGAAACCAATATTAAACATTAAATAACGCAAAGCGTCTCGTTCTTTTTTTCTTGTCTCTGGTATATCAAAAATAATCACCCGCCATAAATGATCCCAAGATTTATTTTGATCATCTTTTATTTTATTTAACAAATTACCGACAAAATTTCTACCCAATTTTGTAACACGATATGACCCTTTAAACGGTTCGATTAACTGATCCCTTCTTAATCTTAATAACACCTGCTTGTGTACAGTATGAACTGTTAATTTAAGTAAGGCATGGGCTAAAGCAGTTTCCCCAGCATATTTGGGCACTAAAAAATCTATTACTCTATTTATTTTACCAGTTAACCTAAGGAGGATTGCTTCACCTTGCGTTAAATCATTGTAATATCTCAAACGCTTTTTCATATTTATATACTAACACTAATTTTGACCATCACAAAGTGTCAGCGGTCGCGGAATATTTGTGATGGAGATGGAAGAAGTTTAAGGAATAAAAAAACAACTCCCTATAATAGAGAGTTGTTTTTGTGAGATAATGGACATTTCTAGTTGCTGTTTTTGTCATTTTACCCCATGCTAT
>JBBTZY010000089.1:0-7170 GCA_038061115.1 Patescibacteria group bacterium
CGGCACGCCCACTCCTTGGTTGGTTCTCAACCGCTAAGTTCCATTCTGGTGCCGGAGGAGGGACTCGAACCCTCATACCTTGCGGCGCTAGCTCCTAAAGCTAGTGTGTATGCCAATTTCACCACTCCGGCTTATAACAACGACTCTCTAATTACTTGTTTTAAACTAATTTTACCTTTTGATGTTTTGAAATATTTTTCCCGTCGTGCGGCATCTAATTTTGATTTAAACGCTTCATAAAATATTAACTCCAAATTACCCATTCTTTTTGTAGTCCAAACCCCACCACGTTGATGTTCTAAGAATCGACGCTTAAGATCGCTAGTCATACCAACATAAAGACGTCCCAACTCTCCTTTGATTACATATACATAATACATAGTATAAATTGTGTACCCGGCACCACTAAGGGTACCGGGCCCAGAACCCTAAGTGGTTCTGGGTGCCAATTTCACCACTCCGGCAAATTATTAAACATCTCGACTGCGCCTCGATCAAAAAACCGTGCCGAGTGTTGACCGGGGCAACTTTTGTTGCCCGTACCAAGCTGTGCCAGCTCGCTTGGCACCCACTCCGGCAAATTATTAAATAAGTCACTTATTAATTTTACCACATTGGCAAATTACTACACTAAAGGTAAAATGTAAATACTTAAAGTCCGCGACATGTTAAATCGTTTTGCCAAAATATTTACTCTAACCCTCACGTTCGCACTACTTACGAACGGAGGGTTTTTAACTATTTCAAAATTTGCCCAAGCCACTTCGACTAGTTTGGTAATAAGCCAAGTACAAATCGCCGGTAATACAGCCGATGATGAATTTATTGAATTATATAACCCAACAAATGCGGTAATAAATCTTAAAAACTGGAAATTAACAAAAAAAACATCTACTGGTAATGAGTCAAATTTATTAACTTCATTTCCTGATTTATCTATTCCAGCGCATAAATATTTTTTAATCACTCCACAGAATGGTTACACAGGCAACATATTAAAAGACGCTGTTTATTCGGGAAGCACTTACTCAATAGCTACTGATAATACTATTTTATTATATGATTCAGAAAAAAAATTAGTGGATAAGGTTGGATTTGGCGAATCTTTTGATTATGAAGACAAAGATAATGATATTGGCACGCCAGTAGTTAAACCTGAAAACAATCAAAGTATTGAACGTCATCCTGGAGGTGGGCAAGGTAATGGCCAAGACACCAACAATAATAATGCTGATTTTTTTATCCAAACTATTGTCACACCAAGAAATAGCACTAGCCCACCACAACCAGTTGTTATTAACAATCCGCCAACTGAACCACCCACATATACTCCACCACCTACAAATAATACAAACCCACAAAGTGGTGAAATAGTAATTAATGAATTTGTTAGCGACCCCTCAGATGGTGAAGAAGAGTGGGTGGAACTTTATAATAAATCAAATCGTGCGCTTGATTTATCTAGTTGTCAAATTATAGACGGCAGTGGCACAACAACTTCACTTAATAATACTATCAACTCTTCCCAGTTTATTATTATAAAATCACCCAAAGGAAATTTAAATAATTCCGGCGACATAATTATTTTAAAATGTAGTGGCAATACAATTGATCAAGTATCATATGGTGAATGGTCTGACGGTGCAACTTCCAATAATGCAAAAGTTGCCGCCGATCCACAAAGTGTTGGCCGATTACCCGATGGCGCCGACACTGGTTATGATAAAAATGATTTTACAATTTTAAATCCAACTCCGGCCCAACCCAATCAAGCGTCAACTCAAACCATCAATAATGCCACACCAGAAAATAACAAAACTGATTTAATATTTTCTGAAATTTATGCCAACCCACCACTTAGCGATGAAGCCAATGAATTTATTGAGCTTTATAATTCAGGAAGCTCTACCATTAATTTATCAGGTTGGATTTTAAGTAATGATTATAGTAGTTACATTATTAAAACACCAACTGAAATTTCATCACAAAAGTATTTAACTTTACTACGTGCACAAACCCAAATTGCTTTATCAAATAACCGCACTGAACATTTACTCCTTACCTCGCCCGACGGTAAAACTAAAATAAAATTAAATGCCGAAGCACCCGACCGAGCTGGTATAAGTTTTATGCGAACTGATAAAAATGATTGGCAATTCACCCTTACCCCTACACCAAATGCCACCAATAAATTAACACCCATTAATCAACCTCCACACCTAGAAGCCGATGTACCGAAAGAAGGATTAATCGGCGAAATAATTGTATTTGACGCTTCTGATACAATTGATCCTGAAAAAGATATTTTAACTTACAAGTGGGATTTTGATGATGGCATAAAAAGCCAATTAATAACTCCCTCACATATTTTTACCAATGCTAAAAAATTCTCTGTTAAATTATTAATAACCGATAGTGCTGGCAATTCAGTAGATAAAAATTTTACTATTACTATAAAAAATTCTGAAAGTGGTGTAGTGGCTGGCCTTGCTTCTGCGCCGCTCGAACTCACTGAAATCATACCTAATCCGGAAGGCAGTGATAATTATGAGTGGATAGAAATTTATAATCCAACCGATATAGTGGCATCTACCCTTGGCTTCCAAATTTTAATTAATAGTAATAAAACCAAATTACCAAATTATGAAGTGCCACCTGAAAGTTATATTATAATTCCCAAAAGTACAGGGCATTTTAACCTGCCAAATAATGGTGCCACTATTCAATTAATTTCACCAAGCAATACTAATCAATCGCCAATTATTTATGGTGCAGCTAAACAAAGACAGAGTTTTGCTCGAAATAATAATCGCTGGCAATGGTCCGCGCTTCCCACACCCGGCGCGGAAAATATTATTCTGAGCGATCAAACTGAAGCTGGGGAAATAGTTAACACTACCCTCAGCGAGCTTAATAATTTAGATGACGGCACGCTCGTGCAAACTGAAGGTATTGTGGCTTCACTACCTGATCAAATTTCCGCCAAAATAATTTATATAACTGATCAAGAATTCGGCGTGCCATTAAATTTGTCACGCGGTAATTGGCCAACGCTTAAACTAGGCAACAAAATTAACGCTATCGGTACTTATAAAAAATTAGTTAGTGGTGGCCGAATTATAATTAAAAATAATAGTTATTTAAAAATAATAAATTATGGAGCAGTGCCAACACCAACTAATTTTAATATCAGCGACATTGTTAACGAACAAGACGGTTCATTAATAACTCTAAGTGGAATTATTAGTGACTTAAATAAAAAAAGTTTTTACATTACTGATAATCAAAACCAAAAGTTAAAAATTGCTTGGCGTGCTGATAATTTAAAACTACCTGATTTAAAATTAGGACAAAATTTAAGAGCAGCTGGTTTTGTAGTGCCCACTAAAACTAATCCCTATTTATTATTACGTTCCGCTGATGATATTTCTATTTTATTAAATACAACACTAGCGACTGGAACCGAAGCTAATCAAATAATTGATTTATCAAATACTAATTCCGCAGAAAATTTTAATTGGCTAAAATATTTGATACCAATAATTTTTGTCGGACTAATTTTATACTGGCTAAAGACCAAAAATAAATTTGCTAATTTAATCTTATGGTGGGATAATTTTATTAGACAGAAAAAGGAAGAATAAACTAAACATACGAGACCCTTCGACTCGCTTGACTCGCTCAGGGTTCTCCTTACTAAATTTATTACAAAAATAAGTAAAAAAAACATCTTGCCCAACAATCTCTATTGATAAGACCTAAAACTAGCGGAGAATCTTGAAAAAAAGTAAAATTTGTGCTATAATAACATTATATTTCCTGATCTTAGCCCAATTTAAACCCAAATTAGCTTTTAAAAACTTTAACCTTAACCTTATAATAATATGAAGGTCGAACAATTGGCCAAATATTATCTCACTGCCACCTTGGTGGTTGTCTTTACTTCAATTGGAGCTTTGGGGGCGCTCTCAATCAAAGGTCAAGACGGTTTAGTAAAAAGAGTGAGTAATAAATTCGCGTCTTGTACGCCGCAAACCCTAAACAGTGAAACAGTTGGCGGATTATCCGTCGCTATACCTAAGCTGCCTGATGCTTTGCGGCTTAATTATGGTGATAATAACACTGCTCAATATTCAACCAAATCCAAACCTGAACAGGTATTTACTTATTATTTAAGTGAATTGCCGAGCAATTGTTGGAAATTGGTAGCACTACAAGATAAAGAAGCGGTTTGGAAAAGAAACGGTGAAAGTGTAAAAATCGCCGCGGTAGTACCACCAGTTGGCGGAAAAACTATTGTGAGCTATGAAGCCGCCCAAGGTCAAGTACTTGGTGTAATGGTACGAGCCGCACAAACTACTACATGTACTGACGGTCAAATGTATTGTCCGGGCTCAAATGGCGGAAGTGGTTGGTGCCAAAGCGCTGGTACAACTTGTCCTACTCCAACTACCACAACCCCGACTTGCCCCACACCACCGTCGTCTTGTACTGGTGGTTTTATTTATGACGGGCAAGGTTGTGCCACGAGCTGTCAACCAACCGCACCAGTTACACCAACTTGTACCTCTGATCAATACCTATGTAATAATGCTTGCATTAATAATTCCAGTTCATGTTATCAAAATGGCAACACTAGTTGTGGGCCAGGTTATATGAATTGTAATAATTCTTGCGTACTACCTGGCACTTGTAATAATACAACTACAAATACTAATAATAATTCCAATACTAATTACAGCACTTGGCCAACTGATCGCGCCAGCTGTACTAGTCAAAGTAAAATATGGTGTGATGGAACTAATGGTAGTAGTGGCTGGTGTCAAATGAGCGGCACAACTTGTCCTTCTACAACTAATACTAATAACTACTATAATAATTGGCCAACAGATCAAGCAAGTTGTACCGCACAAGGGCAATTATGGTGCAATGGAACTAATGGTAGCAGTGGTGCATGTCAAATGGCTGGCACTACTTGCCCATCATCTTATAATACAAATAACAATACAAGCACTTGGCCCAATGACCAAGCTAGTTGTACCGCACAAAGTAAATATTGGTGCTACCCAACTTCCGGCGGAGCTGGCTATTGTCAAGGTGGACCTTGTCCTAGTCCAACTGACACCAATACTAACTACAATAATTGGCCAATGGATCGTGCCAGTTGTACTAGTCAAAGTAAAGTATGGTGTGATGGAATGAATGGTGCTAATGGTTGGTGTATGGCTACTGGCGGTGTTTGTCCTTCATATACAAATACCAACTCATCTTGCCCGAGCGGACAAATGTGGTGCCCCGGACTTTATGGTGGCGCGGGTAGTTGTGTAAATGGTTCTACTTGCCCAACTGTTGGTAGCACTGGCACTAATAATGGTCCAACTGCTTGTTCATCCGATAGATATTGGTGTGCTTCGGCCAACACTTGTATTTCTAATAGCAGTACTTGCGCGCCAACTAATACTAATACTTACGCAGGCGACGCTAATTCCTGTCCGGGTTTTGCTTATAGTAAATGGGATAAACAAGGTAAACGTTACTGTCAATTAAATAGCGAACGCCGTTGTGATTATAATTATCCTAGCTACTTAACTAATAGTGGAAATTATACCACTACCAGTTGCCCAAGCGATGAATCTACTCCGCAACCAGTACCACCAACTAGTCAACGCGAACAAATTTGGAATTCAAAAGGCCTACGTTCGTGGATTAGAACCGATGCTGATCAATCTCGTATTGATCAATTAAAAAATGCCTGCGCCAACGTAACAAATATGGCGAATGTTTGGTTGCCTGAAGCTGGCAGTTCAACAAGTAAAGATTTCGGTTTCCCAAGTGCTGATAAATGCGCTAAGGCCGCAACTTGTACTACTACACAATATTTCGATGGCACTAGTTGTTCTAATTCTGGCACTACCGCCAATCAAACACCTGCTTCTTGTGGGTCGGGGCAAATGTGGTGCGCTGGTTCTAATGGAAGTAGTGGTTGGTGTCAGATGAGTGGTACAACTTGCCCAACTTATACTACCCCAACGTGTCGTAGTAGTGAATATATGTGCAACAATATTTGTATACCAAATGGTTCGGCTTGTAATGGTTACCCATACTACGAAAATAATAATCAACCCAGTTGTGGTTCAGGCAGTCGTTATTGTTCTACTCAAGCTCGTTGTGTAACTAATAGTCAAACTTGTGAAACACCGGCGGTCAACACTTGTCCAACCAGTATGTATTGGTGTCCGACCCAAAATCGTTGTATGGGAAGTTACGAAACTTGTGGCGCGCCAGTTCCACCACCAATGCCGCCAGTGAATTATCCAACCAATCAACCAATTGTAAATCAACCTATACCTCAACCTGATCTACCAATTTACAATCCAACTCCAATTGATAATCAACAATTCCAAATGATGAAACGTAATCTATCTCAATTTGTGAGTCAAATAAAAAATATGAAACGTCAAGTGGATCGTTTAGAAAAAAAATTGCGCGGAGTAGTTGGTATTCCACCGGAACTAAAGGCTGCTTTAAGTAAGAGCGATGATATTATTACTCGCGTCAAAGCTGCTAAAACAGCCGAAGAAATGGAAGGATTAGAAGATGATATTTATGATGTAGTGCAGACCATGCAAGAATGGGGCCCGCGCCTAGGTGACCTCACCCGTTTAAGAGAAATGCTTACTCAAGCCGGACGTGAATTAAGAAATTTACAAGTGGCAGTTAAACGTTCGGAGGGGTTAATTAAACGCAATGCTTCATTAACCGAAATTGTGCAAGAGTTGAAGGATTTATTTAGCACTATGAATCAGGCGGTTATAAGCGCCCGCGAACTAGCTAAAACCGATCCTGATGGCGCGCTAGATAAATTAGAAATTGATTTTTATGGCGGTATGGAAGAATTTTGGAATCAAAATGAATTAATCGGCATGTTGTCTGATATTCAAAAGGGTTCCAGTAATGCCAATCAACAAATTAGAAAAGCTGAAACAGAAATTAGAAATGCTGAAAAAGCCAAGCGAATCAGTGCTGAAGCTATCGCTGATCTAAAAAACATGATTACTGGCATCAAAGAAGATTTGGCTGAAGTCAAACGAGTTGGTAGTGGTAAAAAAATCAATCAAGATGATTTATTTATGGTGGCCGAAGATTTGTGGGAGGCCTTTACAGATTTTA
>JBBTZY010000090.1:0-2043 GCA_038061115.1 Patescibacteria group bacterium
GCCTTTTTACCACTTATTTGGATACTAAACTATCACACTATTTGACAAGGAGCCTAAAAAAGCTTGCGGTTTATTTACCTACAAGCTTTACAAAAAAAATATTATTTTACATTTACAATTATCCGCCTTTTGTGTTTTGTATCCAATCAGTAATGGTATTTAATTCCACTTCAGTTTTTTGAAATACTGGAATTGATTCAATTTTAGTATCAATCACTTCACCTAAAACCTTTTCGGCATAATCGGTTAATATAGCAGGATAAAAACCATCAGATATTTTCCTGAATTCAATCATCAATTCTACACCTTTCATTTGATCAGGAGCGAAATTATAATCTGATACCACGTGTGTAATACACTCAAATAATTTCTGAAAAATTACGAGCGCGGCATCGGGATTGGTTGAAGATATAATATTATTGCCATTTTCGTTCAATTCGTTGAATATAGCATTGGCATAACTAAGGCCATCTTCAACATGGAGAACAAGCGGAACATTGTCCTTATAATTCATAAAAAATCGCCCCATTGGATCATTTAACAAATGATATGCCATGGCTCCTAAAAAATTCCACACATTCTCTCCTACAACCAGACTTACTCCCTGCTCTAATCTACATGCTTTTGTCGCTACATCATCATCATTCGTGTCAGCATCCACCACTACCAAAATCGGAACTTCGGATTTTACTTTTCTTATATCATGGATAAATGTTCTAACCAAAGAATTAACAGCCGGAACATACACCACTAAATCAAACGTGATACTACTCACTGCTTCTAATTTATTAGCAGTAACAATATTTACCTCAAATCCTTGAAACTTAACAAAGGTATTTACTAATTCCTCTTGAATACTTCTCAAAAGATATAGAGGAATACTATCAGGATTTAAGAGTAATATATTTTTAATTTTATTCATTTCACACCTATACAAGATTGTTAAAGAATTTGTTGTTTATTATTTATTTTATTTATATTACCTTAGCAATTATGCTCAATAATGTCAAGCTACCCAAACTAATAATTATCATTGGCCCGACTGGAAGCGGGAAAAGTTCCTTGGCGGTGAATTTGGCGCGCCAGTTTAATGGTGAAGTGATTTCGGCTGATTCACGGCAAGTTTACAAAGGTTTAAACATAGGTAGTGGTAAAATTACTAAACGAGAAATGAAAGGTGTACCACATTATTTGCTTGATGTGGCCTCGCCTAAAAAAACATTTACCATAACCCAGTATCAAAAATTAGCCAGCATTGCGCTTAATAAAATCTGGCAGAAAAATAAATTGCCAATTCTTTGTGGTGGTACTGGTTTTTATGTACACGCAGTACTTAGTGGCACAAGCTACCCGTCGGTTAAACCAAATTTAAAATTACGACGTGCTTTAGAAAAACTATCGGCTCAAGAGTTATTTAATAAATTAAAAAAGCTTGACCTTAAACGCGCCGCCACAATTCAAAAAGAAAACAAACGCCGACTCATTCGCGCCCTAGAAATTATTCACGAATTAGGCCAAGTGCCGGAAATAAAAACCAATCCACTCACCGCGAATACTTTTATCATTGGCTTAAAACCAAATGATAATAAACTTAACCAACTTATTAAAAAACGAATCTTAAAACGCCTACGCCAAGGTATGATTAAAGAGGTAGCCGGCTTACATCGCAATGGATTATCTTGGAATCGACTTGAAAATTTTGGTTTGGAATATCGTTTTATTGCTAAATATCTGCAAGGTAAATTAACTAAAGATGAGATGATTAATGAATTAAATAATGCCAGTTGGCATTATGCTAAAAGGCAAATGACTTGGTTTAAAAAAATGCCAAATATTAATTGGTGTGATAATGTCAGCCAAGCACAAAAATTCGTTCACAATTTCTTAAAGTAAACTATACTGTCATCCCCGCGAAGGCGGGGATCTAGAAAAAGTAAATAAATTTAAATTGGCTGTAGATTCCCGTTTTCACGGGAATGACAAAATAAGGCATAATGGACATTTCTAGTTGCTAACTGATTGGTTTAGAGGGTTGAGCTAAGA
>JBBTZY010000091.1:0-1944 GCA_038061115.1 Patescibacteria group bacterium
CTTATCTCAAACACATTATTGATTTCGGTCACACTTATTAATGAGCTAATGCGGCCCGCCCGCCGAAGAGGCGGGGGTTGTGGGATTAGAAAGTGGCTTTTTGGGCTAAGATTAGCCATTTAAAATCCGAAATTCGAATATCGAAATCCGAAATAATTTCCAAATCCCAATTCCTAATGTCGTGCCGCCCTGTCGTAGGGCTAGCAACAACGCGGCACCCAAATGAGCGTTAAACGAGCGCGTGCTGTGGTCGCTTCGCATAGCGCGAGTAGCTCATTTGGGTAGCGTTGTCTAGCCCGAAGACCGAGGCGGCGATTTTGTGTTACTTTTTAAAAAGTAACAAATAAATAAAAGATTTTTTATCTGATGACTCAGAATGACAGCTTGTAAATAAAACAAAACCCCGCGGGAAGCGGGGTTTATGACAAATCTCAATTTGGACGATACTTAGAGTTAGCACCTATCTGTAGAATAGTTTAAATATTATATTTAGTCAATATAATCCTTGTGGATAATTAATAACCATGGACCTGAGGGGAATTGAACCCCCGAGACTCAGGTGCTAACCCTAAGCTCGTACCAAACCAGGCCCATGGCAATATTATTGTAACAAATGTAACAAAAAATTCGAAATTCGAATCCGCCAGCCGGCGGACTAAATCCGAAATAATTTCCAAATCCCAATTCCTAATGTTGTGCCGCCCTGTCGTAGGGTTTGTAGGCATCATTTAACTTTAGTGACTTAAAAAAGTAACGCCGTAGTGAGACCCTCAGAACTTGCGTGCTGTGGCCGCTTAGCACCCGCCTGCCGAAGCTGTTTCCTTAAGTTAACATATAATAATTAGTATGCTGGAGTTAATTATTGGAAATACTCAAACTAAGTTGGTCTAGCGGCGGGCAGGTAGCAAGTTCGTTTGGTCGAACCGGCGTTACAACTTAGGGCGTGCCAGGGATGGGGTTGTTAGGGGTAAGGGACGGGCTTCGCCTAACTCCGAGTCCCTACCCCTAACGAAATTAATAAGAGATTGCTTCGTTTGTCTGATGACTCAATCGCAATGACATTTATGTATTATACCCCTCGACAAACTCGGGGTTATCTGCTTTATATATAGATAAATTAAGTGAGCAGATAAAAAACAGAGTTGGAAAATTGAGGATTGATTTTAATCCAGAAAATTCCAACTCTATGAAGTTAATCTTCGCCTTTTTCTTTCCCTTGGTCTTTGTATTCCAAGAGAAATAAATTTAAATTAAGCGTGCCTGATATTGGCCCGCCTTCGCCACGCATTGGTGTTCCGATTGCAACAACTTTTTTGCCATTTAATAAATACAGCAATTTTGTTATATC
This sequence comes from Patescibacteria group bacterium, assembly GCA_038061115.1. Classification (GTDB taxonomy): domain Bacteria; phylum Patescibacteriota; class Patescibacteriia; order Veblenbacterales; family UBA10138; genus JBBTZY01. The sequence continues at coordinate 1,349 of JBBTZY010000091.1, forward strand.
GTTGCCTCGGCTGTCCATATCAAGGTTTACCACCTTAATAAAAGTTTTGCTACTCGTATTTTTTGTGTTGATAACAATAGAAACTACTTCACCGCCGCAAGTGGGTGTAATTTGAAGTAGATTTTTTTCTTTATCAAAGTTTAATACTCCTTGAATGCCAAACCATAATACTTGGTTTTTGTTTGATTCCAGTACATTTGCCGGACCATCTTCGCCAAGTTCTTCGGCTGGGTTGATTTCAGCGTCTTTATCTTTTTTCTCTTTAACTTCTTGCGCAAAGGCACTAAAAGTAAAAAGTAAGAAAAAGGTCGCAATGATGTAGGTTATTTTTTTCATATCATTTCCTTTTACTCTCTTTTTGTTTTTGGGTTTGTTATAGTTTGGGGCTTATCATTATCCCAGCCGTGATACCAAAATTGGCAATCCATTCGGATTGTCCAGTGTTGGTATTTTCATACCTAACGCCAGATATACCGGGGCCAAAGTTGATTCGGATAAGATGTTTTTTATCCTCTACGAATGTGTAGGACAAAGGTAAGCTAAAGGTTAGGGTATTGGCTTTGTAACCATCATCTTTGCCATAAGCAAACATCATT
>JBBTZY010000092.1:0-1461 GCA_038061115.1 Patescibacteria group bacterium
ACAGTAGTATACATTAAACTGTGTTAAATTTCAACGAAATGGACTATTAGGACAATGTTAATTGATAAAAATCATAATGTTTATAGTATAATGAAAGCCTAAATTGTAATATTCGATATGGCACTAATAGTTGAGTCACCAACAAGGCGATTACAAAAATCTAATCAATTAGATGCGTTGTCTAATAAACAAAACCTAATAACTACTCGAGCTTTCTATGCTGAGCATCAACCTCTTTTACAAACTGCTTTAATAAATACTTTCAAAGCCTTAGAACGTTTTGGACTTAATGACGAAGAAAGAATACAAACCGCACAAGAGGCAGTTTTTTTATGGACTCAAGCTAAGCTTAGTCAAAAAGCCGGAACAAAAGACGGAAATAATAAAGTGTCTGGATTTGACTTGGGAGCGGCTGTTGGATTTCATATTAAAAATGGTCCAGATAATAAACCTCAATTTGCTTTTGCAAGTGGCGGTAACAGGGAATCAGACACTATTGCTATTGCCGATGTCCATGCTGAGACGAGCGCAATTGAAAGATTAAAAGGGAAGCTTGATCCTTTGAATTTAAATCATGATGGTAAATTTGTTGACATGGTTGTGATTGGTAATGCCGCACCATGTGGCTCGTGCAGAAATGAAATTTATAAACACGCTTCTGATCAATCACTTGTTTTTGTGATTACCAATAAAGGCGAGACATCAGTCAATACAATCGCCGAGCTTTTTCCGACAAAATTTGATCAATATGACTTAAAAGGAGTTAGTCCTGAACTTCTTGAAACTGTTAAGGTAACGGCTCAAAATGCTTTTCCAAGTAGATATCAACTACCTGACGTTCTGCCATTGTGGGGAGTAGTTATGGAAAATAAAGACCATAAAATATTCCAAGGATTTTATAGCGGAGACGATGGATTTTGGTCAAATTCTCCAACAATGGACGCAATAAGTAATGTACTTCAATGGGGGATAAATGAGTTTCCAGGCAAAGGTGAAAATGAAAGTGATATTGAATACAAAGAACGAATAAGAAATCAATCAACGGCGCAGATTGAAAGGGTTGTAATTCATTATGAAGGAAAATTACCAAAAGTGTATCCATCAGGTAAGGAACGTCAACAACTTTCAATACTTCCGGAAAATACTGAGATAGTTATTGTTGAACATAATGGTGAAGAAACAAGAGGATTTAGAACTACAAGAAAAGATTTGCTCCCAGGAGCTTTTACTGCTTAAATTTTAGAAATGTATATTAGGTTCGATAATCCAGTTAAGAGTATTAAAAATATGAAGCTAAAAAAACCTGCTCGCCAAACATGATTCGAACTAAGGCTGAAAAATCAAGATTTTTTTGATAAAATGTATTTGCCCTTTGATATTCCATTTATATATTTGTTTATTGGTAGTATTGGTTTATTTTGCATATCACCTGTAGCTCAATCGGTAGAGCGCCTCGCTGTT
>JBBTZY010000093.1:0-3565 GCA_038061115.1 Patescibacteria group bacterium
TCACTAGTTACACGAATCTGAATATTACTAGATAATTTTTCTTTTGATTTTTTTTCAAATATAACCTCACGTTCAGGAATATTACTCATAAGCAAGTCTTCAAAAGAAATATCAAAAATCTCCGCTAGATTTTTAGCTTCGGTAATAGTTAAATCCCGCTCACCTTGTTCTATTTGAATATAGGTGGGACGAGAAATGCCTATTTTAGACGCCAAAAATTCCTGCGTGAAATTATGCTTTTTACGTAATTGTTGAATAAATATAGCTAATGTAATCATACTTATATGATAGCATATGTAAAATATATTGTCAATGACTATGTAAATATACTTGACAATTTATTTTAAGAGATATAAAGTTAATAGTGGGATAGGTATTGTTTGCGGTAAGAATATTTTAACACACTCATCTAAGTAACAAAATGGGATTAGACCATAATAGCGTACTGACAGGTATTAGTTAAACCAGATAGTTTAATTAAATCTTTTTCACCCTTTAAAACTCATAGCCCTTGATTTTAAAGTCATTTTATTATACACTGCCATAGCAGTTAAATCTTACTATTTTATAATAAATACCATGCGTAGTTTAGTAAAAAATTTCCTAGTATTTTTCGTGGCCTTTTTGGTGCTAGCATCGCTTGCTTCTTTATTTATGGGTGAAAGCCCCAAAGTAGAAAAAGTTAGCTTAAATAAAATTATTCAAACCATCGCCGAAGAAAACGTAGTTAAAATTACCGTGATGCCTGATAAACTACAAGCCAAACTTAAAGATGGTAAAATTCTTGAAGCATCAAAAGAACCGGGCGAATCACTTTCCGAACTCGCTCGTAACTACAATCTTGATCCTAAAAAATTATTAACTATTGAGCAAGAAGTACAGCAAGCTTCGGGCGCTGGTTATTGGTTTGGCACCCTCGCGCCCTTTATTATCCCAATTTTACTCCTTGGGCTATTTATATTTTTTATGTCGCGCCAAATTCAAGGCGCCAATTCCAAGGCCATGTCTTTTGGTCAATCGCGTGCCCGTGAAAATGACAAAACTAACAAAAAAAGTACTACTACTTTTAAAGATGTGGCTGGTGTAAAAGAAGCTAAACAAGAACTCGCGGAAGTGGTGGACTTTTTAAAAAATTCCAAAAAGTTTTTGGACTTAGGCGCTAAAATTCCTAAAGGCGTATTGCTAGTTGGCCCACCAGGTACTGGTAAAACACTCCTCGCTCGCGCGGTGGCTGGCGAAGCGAGTGTTCCATTCTTTCATATCTCTGGTTCAGAATTTGTGGAAATGTTTGTGGGTGTAGGTGCCTCACGGGTGCGTGATTTATTTGCCCGGGCTAAAAAAAGTTCGCCGTGTATTATTTTTATAGATGAAATTGATGCCGTAGGCCGGCAACGCGGTACTGGTATGGGAGGCAGTCACGACGAGCGTGAACAAACTTTAAATCAAATTTTAGTAGAAATGGATGGCTTTGAAACCAATGTGAATGTAATTGTAATGGCGGCTACTAACCGACCTGATGTTTTGGATCCAGCCTTACTTCGCCCTGGTCGCTTCGACCGCCGAGTAGTTTTAGATGAACCAGATATTAATGACCGTGAAGCAATTCTAGTTACTCATTCTAAAACCAAACCCCTTGCAACTGACGTTAACTTGCGTACTATTGCTCAGCGCACTCCAGGATTCAGTGGCGCGGATCTCGCGAATGTTTTAAACGAAGCCGCTATTCTTACTGCGCGTCGTAATAAAAAACAAGTCACAATGTCAGAATGTTTAGAAGCAATTGAAAAAGTAATGCTGGGGCCAGAACGAAAAAGCCATATCTTAAGTGAAAAAGAAAAAAAGATTACGGCTTATCATGAAGGTGGCCACGCGCTCGTTGCCCACTTTTTACCTAATGCTGATCCAGTCCACAAAGTTTCTATTATTTCGCGAGGGACTGCCGCTGGTTATACATTAAAACTTCCACTGGAAGATAAGTATATGCATCCTAAATCAGAATTTGTCGATGATTTAGCTGTAATGCTCGCTGGTCACGCGGCCGAGAAAGAAATTTTTGGCGAAGTTACCACTGGCGCCCAAAGTGATTTACGGCGGGCTACTAAACTAGCTAGGAAACTCGTAACTGAATTTGGTATGTCGGAAAAATTAGGCCCTCGCACCTTTGGACTAAAAGAAGAATTAATTTTCTTAGGCCGAGAAATTAGTGAGCAACGTGATTATAGTGAAAAAGTGGCGCAAACGATTGATGATGAAGTTTCTCATTTCCTAAACTCGGCTTACAAAGTGGCGCAAAAACTTATTCGCGACAAAGCCGATAAATTAGAATTAATTGTTAAAGCGCTAGTGGAAAAAGAAGTATTAGAACGAGAAGAATTTGACGCTTTGATGGCTTAAGGAAAAATTCATAACTCCCCCCTTCCCCCTCTTATTTAAGAGGGGGTTTTGGTGTCATCTCCTCCTCTTATTTTAAGAGGAGGTAGGGAGGAGTTAAAATAGCTTCTGAATAAAATAAAAATATTAAACTACTCTTCGCTAGAGTAGTTTTTAGTAAATAAAAAAGTGGATGATAAAACTTACTCATCCACTTAAACGTCTTTGGTATTTTTAAACCCCTACTTTTTGGGCTTAATTTCTCTAAACACAACTTTTGAATTTGATCCTATAATATGAAGTCCAGACCCTTCCGCACTTATAGGAATGAATTTCATAATCGTTTCCGGGCTTCCATCTGAAGGATAAAAGTTAAAACGAAAAAACTGTTTTCCATTTTTGTTGATCACTTCTTTAATAACTACAACTGTAACTACAATATATTTTGGAAAGATTTGCACATTACTGTTGAAATAGTAATGACGATTAACAATCTGTTTCGACCCATCCGAAAGTAAAACGCCATCATAATAATGTTTTGGATCAATTGTTTCCTTCCCGTTCAACATTATTGTTGACTCGTTTAACAACTTATTGGGATCAAAAACTTTTGGTATTTTTATAAGAACATTTTTAACTTCCATTATGATAGTAAAAGTTCTTGATTCTGTTATTATTTTCATTTTGTATTACACTCCTTTGTGTAAAATTGTTTTTGATGTTGTTGATTTATAGTTTATTATTCTCTTCTAAACACCACGCAATGTCCAAAAGAGAATAATAAACATTTTTTAAAGAACACTATAATATATATTATCCGATGATATTTGTCAATAGTACACAGGCAATGTACAATAAAAGTGGAGGTTCCGTCTACGCTAGGTCAATTTTAATTTATAAACAAATTAATTACTTTAAAAAATTAACCTCCATAAAATAAGCGAATGTTTCGGCGGATGAAAGTAATTAATACCCTCTAAGTACGATTGGAGGGGCAATAAAGGAGTTTCAAATTATTATGCGTATTTATCGTGATATTTTAAAACAAGCTTGGGCTATTTTATGGCACTATGCTTGGCTTTGGCCACTCGGGCTCATTTTAGCTTTTGCTGGTTACGGCAATGAATACAATGCCCTACTTAAAACCGCTAATCAAATTGACACTCAAAACGGTTTCATGGGAGCGACTTTAGGT
>JBBTZY010000094.1:0-6619 GCA_038061115.1 Patescibacteria group bacterium
AGCTAATATTACCACTGCTTTTAAGTTATCCACCACACTATTTAGCGTAGAGCCTAATACACTTGTCAAGTAACTAAAAAAATGTTAAAGTTAGTTTTGCTTTTATGTCATTTTTAGATAAATTATTTGGTGATCCAAATGCGCGGGTAATTAAGGAATTACAGCCGCTGGTTTTACGTGTCAATGAATTAGAACCAGAGTTTGAGAAATTAAGCGAAACGGAGTTATCAGCTCGCACAGCGGTGTTTAAAGAACGTTTAGCTAAGGGTGAAACACTGGATGATTTGTTGCCTGAAGCGTTTGCGGTCGTGCGTGCTACTGCTAAGCGCGTAATTTCTCAGCGTCATTTTGATGTGCAAATTTTGGGTGGAATTATTTTACACCGTGGAAATATTGCGGAAATGAGAACTGGTGAAGGTAAAACTTTAACTGCTACCTTGCCTGTGTATTTAAATGCTTTAGAAGGCAAGGGTGTGCACGTGGTTACCGTGAATGATTATTTGGCGCGGCGCGATTGTATTTGGATGGGAAAAATTTATAATGCACTTGGCCTTTCAGTTGCTTGTATTAATCACGAGCGTGGATATTTATTTGATCCGGAAGTTGTGCATGACGATGCCACTTATAATAATTTGCGCGCCGTGAGTCGTCGCGAGGCGTACCAAGCCGATATTACTTACGGCACCAACAATGAATTTGGGTTTGATTATTTGCGTGACAATATGGTGTGGCGCGCTTCGGAAATGGCCCAGCGCCCACTGCACTACACGATTGTAGACGAAGTTGATTCAATTTTAATTGATGAAGCGCGTACGCCACTTATTATTTCCGCGCCAGCTGAAGAAGCTACTGAAAAGTATTTGGATGCCGCGCGATTTGTGTCCACATTGGCAGAGAATGAAGATTATAATGTAGATGAAAAAATGCGCGCCGCTACTTTTACGGAAAGCGCTATAACCAAGGCGGAAAAACATTTAGGTATAAATAATTTATACGAAGGTGGATTGGATATTTTGCATCTCTTGGAGCAGGCGCTTAAAGCCCGCACTTTATTTAAACTTGATCGCGATTATGTAGTGCGTGAAGGAGAAGTGGTAATTGTAGATGAATTTACCGGACGATTAATGTTTGGCCGTAGGTACTCTGAGGGATTACATCAAGCGATTGAAGCTAAAGAGGGTGTTAAAATTCAACGTGAATCGCTGACGCTGGCCACTATTACATTTCAAAATTATTTTCGGCTGTATAAAAAATTATCAGGCATGACTGGTACAGCCACCACCGAAGCTGAAGAATTTGCCAAAATTTATAATTTGGAAGTAGTAGCCGTGCCACCGAATCGATTGATGGTGCGTAAAGATTTACCAGATAGTGTTTTTAAAACAGAGATGGGGAAGTTCAAAGCTGTGGTAGAAGAGGTAAAACGTCGCAACGTTTTAGGTCAGCCAGTATTGGTGGGCACCATTTCGATTGAGAAAAATGAAATTTTATCAGAATTATTAAAACAAGCTGGTGTACCGCACGAAGTTTTAAATGCGAAACATCACGAGCGTGAAGCGGCGATTATTGCGCAAGCGGGGCGCAAAGGCGCGGTCACGATTGCTACCAATATGGCCGGCCGTGGTGTGGATATTATTTTAGGTGGTAGTCCAGTTGTATCCGAGGAAGCCGAAGCAGTTAAACAAGCTGGCGGACTTTTGATTTTAGGTACTGAACGACACGAATCAAGACGGATTGATAATCAGCTTCGTGGTCGTGGTGGTCGGCAAGGTGATCCAGGTGCCTCGCAATTTTATGTATCATTGGAAGATGATTTAATGCGGATTTTTGGCGGCGATCGGGTGAAGCGTTTAATGGATCGGTTGAATGTACCCGATGATATGCCGATTGAAAATGGTTTGGTTTCTAAATCAATTGAAACGGCGCAGAAAAAAGTGGAAGGTCATAATTTTGATATTCGCAAACACTTGGTAGAATATGATGATGTATTAAATAAACAACGCGAATCCATTTATAATAAGCGACGGGAAATTTTAAAATCAGCCGAGGGCGACACCATTCATTTATCATTGTTAGTAGAAAAATATGTAGCCGATGAAATTTCTGAAGTGGTGGCGTTTCATACCGCGCTAGAAGATGAATCACAATGGAATTTGCCCGAAATTTATGAAGTGATAAATTCGATTTTTGAATTACCACAGGAGTTGCGCAAATCACTGGCCGAAATTTGTGGTGATGACAAATCATTATCACTACCAACTAAGCGTGACGCTTTTATTAATTATTTATTTAGTTTGGCTAAAGAAGAATATCAAAAATTGGAAGGCAAAGTGGCGGAACATGCGCGTCATCAAAATTTACCTGATCCCGAAAAAGTAATGCGTGAGGCCGAAAAAACAATTTTACTGCGTAGTATTGATACTTTGTGGGTGCAACATTTAACCGCCATGGACCATTTGCGTGGTGGAATTGGTTTGCAAGGTTATGGTCAGCGCGATCCATTAGTTGAATACAAGCGCGAAGGTTATAAAATGTATAAGCAACTTTTGTCATCAATTCAAGATCAGGTAGTTTATAATATTTTTAAAGTTAGTGTGGTGGAACATTTAGCCGAAGAACAAGCCGCGCCGCGTTTTGCTTTGCAAGAATCTGGTCCGGCTAAAACTATGGCGGAATCTTCGAGTGTGTTTGCTAAGGCACTCACGTCTAATTCTTCTATTACATCCACCAAGCCACGCGACGAATCAGGAGAAAAAGTAGGGCGGAATGATCCTTGTCCGTGCGGTTCAGGTAAAAAATTTAAGAAGTGTCATGGGGTATAAAATTTAATAATTATTTGTATGAAAATTTACGTTTTAGGTAGCACATTTTTTGTAAAGGAGATGGTTAGTAGTGTGAATAAATTAAAAGAAACAGGGCACGATGGTTGGATACATGGAGATTACGTGGATTATGTTAAACAAAAAAATCACCCACATTTAATTAAAATAGCAGAAGGTGAGCACGCGCAAGTTAAAATTGAGAATGATTATATCAAACAACATTATAAGCACATACTTGAAAGTGATGGTGTTCTCGTAATTAATTTAAAAAAGAATAATATTGATAATTATATTGGCGGTAATGTATTAGTTGAACTTGGTCAAGCGTACGTCAACAATAAAAAAATATTTTTACTTAATCCAATTCCTGATTTACCATATAAAGAAGAAATTATTTCTTTTAAACCCGTAATTATAAATGGTGATTTTGATAAAATAATTTAGGAGATTAATTATGATTACCTATCAAGATTTTGAGAAAGTAGATATAAGAGTCGGCGAGATTATAAAAGTAGAAGATTTTCCTGAGGCAAAAAAGCCGGCTTATAAATTACTTATAGATTTTGGTCCAGAAATTGGCATCAAAAAATCTTCAGCCCAAATCACAAGACATTATACAAAAGATGAATTGATGGGTAAGTTGATAATTGCCGTAGTAAATTTTTCTGCCAAACAAATTGGTCCTTTTGTTTCCGAAGTTTTAACGCTTGGATTGCCAGATGAGAATGGTGATGTTGTGTTACTTAGTCCTAATCAAAAAGTACCAAAAGGCGGAAAAATGTTTTAAAAAACTAGAATATAATAAAATATGAAAGTGAATATCGGCTCAAAAAATCAGACTAAAATTCAAGCGGTTTCCGAAGCGCTCAAAGAAAGTAAGATTTTTAAAGATGCTGAGGTTTATTCGGTTGATGTTGTGACGGATAAATTCGGTCACCCAATTGGTATGTCAGCTGTTGTGCAAGGAGCTATGGCTAGAGCTAAGCAAGCATTTAAAGATTGTGACTTTAGTGTTGGCATTGAAGGTGGTTTAATAGAAGTTTCAAGTACAAAAAGCGGGTATATGCAAATAGAAGTTTGTGCCATTCACGATGGCAGTAAGTTTCATTTAGGATTGTCACCCGCGCATGAATGGCCGAAATTAGTGACCGATCTTATTGTTAATAAAGGATTAGATGGTAGCCAAGCGCTTCGTGAAGCTGGATTTACAGATCATGAAAAAATTGGCACAGCTGAGGGCGGTATTTGGATACTTACTCATGGCAAAATAAATCGTAAGGAAATGAATAAATTAGCGGTGGTAATGGCATTAGTTCATTTGGAGAATAAAGAGGATTATAAATAGATTTATTTGAGAATATGAGAATAGTTGGAATTATAGTTAAGGATGATAAAGTTTTATTGATGCATAGAATTAAAGATGGGCATGAATATTATGTTTTTCCGGGTGGGTTAATAGAAAGAAATGAAACTGAGGTAGAAGCACTGAAGAGAGAAATAAAAGAGGAAACTGGTTTGCTGTTTGAAAATTTTAAAAAATTGTTTGAGTTTGAAGATCAAGTCGGCAAAGAAATATATTATTTAGTAAAAAATTTTACTGGGGAGCTTGGCATCGGGGGCCCAGAAAAAGAAAGGATGAATGATAAAAATCAGTATCGTTTAGAGTGGATTGATTTTATACAGGCAGAAAAATTAACTAATTTATATCCGGTAGAGATAATTCAAAAAATAATAAAATTGTTGAAGTGAAACGATTGTTTAGAATAGAGAATAATTATTATGCAAAAATTGATTCAAAATCAGGCCGAGCTGATAGAAGCCGTGCAGTATATTGCTTCAGAAACATCACGGCTCGCTCAAAAAATAATTGGCTCCATTTTACCCATTAAATCCCTAACCATTTTTTCACACTCGGAAGCGGAATATGAAGTATTGGTCAAAATTCTTGGCGAGATAGGGAAAGTGTATAGTTTTCATAATGGTCCGCGGGCAGAGTTGAATGTGCCAATTATGATTGGAAATAATCAAATTACGCATTTACGTATTAGACAGCCAGACATTGAGCGTCCACAAGTTGGTTGTAACGATTTCGAAACTAACTACGAAAATTTTAAAAAAGAGTATTTACATAAGTGTCCAAACAATCTTCGTGTTATAGCGAGGCCGGAGTATGAGATGATAGAACTTTTTGATCCAGAGTTCAACGTGCTAGCGTATGTAGTTTCGAAATAAATTTATGTCCATCCCAAAACTTCTTACCCTTTGTATAATCCAGCAAAATGATAAAGTTTTATTGGGTTTAAAAAAGCGTGGGTTTGGAGTAGGCAGATGGAACGGATTTGGTGGTAAAGTTAATAAAGATGAATCAATTGAGCAAGCGGCTATACGTGAATTGGATGAGGAGGTAGGATTACATCCACTTGTTTTGAGTAAAGTTGGTGTAATGGAGTTTGATTTTGTTGATAATCCCGGAATAATGGAAGCTCATATTTTTAAAATAACTAAATTTTCTGGCTTGCCACAAGAAAGTGAAGAAATGAAACCCCAATGGTTTGATGTTAATAAAATTCCGTATTCCGAAATGTGGTCGAGTGACATATATTGGCTGCCACTTCTTTTGGCGGATAAAAAGTTTAAAGGTGAATTTTTATTTGATCGCGCGTCGGATGCCGAATACTCAGCTAAAATAATTAGTCATAAGATCAATGAAGTGGAGGAATTATAAAATTATCTATTCTAATATTCTTAAGAATTTGAGAATAGATATAAATGAGTTATAATATAATTATATGATGAAAATTAAAGCCATTGAAAAAGTAGTTAAGGGTTTTGCCAATCATCGACGGATTGAAATTATGTTATTGTTAGATCGTCAGTCGGGTTTGTCGTTATGGGAGATAGCTGATAGAACTAAAATAAATTTTAAAACTGCTTCCGAACATGTGCGTCGCCTAGCTTTGGCTGGTCTGGTTGATAAAAAATACCAAGGTAATACTGTGCGTCATACTTTATCAAATACTGCTAAAAGTATTCTCAAATTCTTAAGAATATTAGAATAGTTTTATATGAGAGTTCACAAAAAAACTCAGGATTTTTATCAAATATCGCTCAAACTTATATTAAAAAATAATGTTGGTCAGATTTTAATATTAAAAGCCGTGGACGACGGAAGTTTCGCTGGTTTTTATGATTTACCAGGTGGTAGAGTTGATACAGACGAATTTAGGACTGATTTGATGGAAGTTGTAAAAAGGGAAGTGAGAGAAGAAATAGGTAATGTAAAATTTATAGTGAAGGGTAAGCCGGTGGCAGTGGGGAGGCATTTATTACTAAAGAAATCCGGCAGTAGGCAAAAAGATGTTCATGTTTTGTATGTATTTTTTGAGGCTGAGTATTTAGGCGGTGAGACTGAGATAAGTCGTGAACATGAAAGTTATCAGTGGGTACGACTTCAAGAAATTGAACTTGATAAATTTTTTACCTTCGGTATTTTAGAAGGAGTAAAAATGTATTTAAAGAAATAATTAATTTTAATGTATGGCGTACTATAATAAAATTGCTTTATTGATTTTAAATGAAGATCAAACCAAGTTTCTGGTTTGCGAGAAAGACCCTAGTAATGTTACTTCAGATTACATTATGCCCGGTGGTCAATTTCAAGAGGCAACTGAAGTTGAGACGTTAAAAGCGGAGATAAAAGAGGAATTAAATTGTGAGGTTGATGTTAATTCTCTTCGTTATATCAATAGACCTCTTTCAAAAGTCATATAATTCATAGTTGTGGAAGCTAGCTATTA
>JBBTZY010000095.1:0-2650 GCA_038061115.1 Patescibacteria group bacterium
TTATCTCAAACACATTATTGATTTCGGTCACACTTATTAATGAGCTAATGCGGGGGTAATTTTTCCTATAAAATAAAAAACGGTTCAGAATTTTTGGTTAATAACTTTACAGTTAAAACCTAGATTCAGAACCGTTGTTTCGCATACTATGATTGGGGAGTCACCAACCAATCATAACACGCATAATTATTTTTGCAGGATAAACTTTTTAAAATCTGCAAAATTTCCTGCTTGGATTTTGTAGATGTACACACCGCTTGGTAAATCTGCGGCGTTGAAGTCAACCGAGTGTTCCCCTTTTTCCATTTCACCATTCACCAACACAGACACTTCTTGCCCCAGCATATTGTACACTTTTAGTGTAACATTTGTTGCTATAGGTAATGAGTAACTAATTGTTGTTGTAGGATTAAAAGGATTTGGGAAGTTTTGCTGAAGCGCAAACTGTTTGGGTGTTGAATTTACTTCATCACCTACTCCGGTTACGCCAGCAATTTCAACTGCAATATTCTCACTAGTAGTGAAATAACTACCTTTGAGATACTCCATTGAAAGTTGCAGATCACCGGTTCCGGTTAAAACAATTTCAACTAATGTTCCCTCGTCCGACATTGAACTGTCATAACGAGCAAATGAAACCAATCCATCAGTCGCGCGATAATTGAGGAGTTCTTCAATTGTTGTACCCGGATAAGTTACGCTTTCAACCGCAAGTTGTGGGTTAAAATGTATCTTTCCTGTGAACCGCTGTGTTGATCCATAATCACCAGTAAAACTTAACAGTAGTTTTGTTTTACCGTCAGGCATAGTAACCGGTGTGATTAATACAGTGCCTGTTGCAGGGTTGTTGCTCGCGATTATTTTTGGAGTTGATTTACCAAATCCACCAATCGCAACATTGAAGTTATAAGGCACATCATCGCCATTTAACATGTTGTCGTTGTTCCCATCGCCTAAATTTTTCACTGGTGGTGTACTATCCGGCAAAATATAGGCGTTGTTGAGTTTGACCGCGTCGGCAACCGTATGATTATAATTCATATTAACATCAAGACGGTGGTAAATGTATACTCGTGTCTTGGGTGTCCAAGCTGTGAAATCATTGTCGCCCACAACATCAGCTAGAATTGCATCTGTTTGATAAATATCTGTAATATTGTTGTATAACACCATATCTACAGTGGCTAATTTAAAATCATTGCTATTATATCCGGCAGCATTCATTCCGCCCACGCGTTGGTAATCATAATAACAATACGACCAACCACTACCTTTACGGGCTGAAAACCCATTGTGACCAGTCACGCTGACAACCCAATCACTAGAATTAGCTGACAGATTTATTTGATAAGCCGCTAGTTGATACGGATTACGATAGATCGTTAGGTTAGATGATATAGTATCACCGCCCACAGCAGCTTTTCCGTCTAAAACCAATACTGGTTTTTGCATAGCGGCTTGGGCCATGTAGGCAACAGTGGAAGCGCTCAATTGATCATTTTCGGTAATGCTATACGACCACCAAGGTAGTCCCCTGGCTACACTTTCAGCAGAGTCAAGATTCACGCCATTGTCACGGAGGAACCATCTCATTTGCGACATTTCATCACGTTCACTATTACATTGATTATTTTTAAACAATCCGATTATTACGCTACGTAAATACCAATTATACATTGGATAAGTGTACGACTGTTCGTCAGACCAATATGCAAATCCTAATGCCTGCATACGCCGATAAGCTGGAGTTGTGATGGTACTCGGAACTTCAAATTCCGGCAAATTCATTTTGTTGATACAAAATACTGTGTCAACCATTTTAATGAAGTCGCCGTAAGTTACTGGGTTAACAGCGGGTGGAGTTACCACAGTAATATTGTGATGAACTAGCGGCGTTCCGCTCGCGATGTAGTAAATTCCAGTAACAGCATCAGTGCCAGAGATAATTTGAGTGGTTAAATTGTAAGTGCCAACAGTATATTGCACATCGGCCAATATTTGCAACTCAACAGTATCTCCTTTTGTAACGTTGAGATTAAGGTTGTAAAAATTAATACTACCCATTTCCGGACGCCACAATGTGTTACCAAATTGTGTACCATTGTACATCAATCGCAGATTTGTTGGTTCGTGAATATTTTTTTCTTTACCAAATGAATTCATAGTTAAGAAAATTCTATCCACTCTAATATCACCCGTGGACATAGCCGCCACGGCTAAATTAAATTTAGCGTGGATTACATTATTATTTCCGACTTGAACTGTTTGATCTACCTCGGATTGAGTGGACAAAACAATAATTGGCGATGGCATTGGAAATGGACAACCCGGACATGGCACTGGGTCGGGACCACCGCCTCCGCCGCCAGATGTATCTGTTGGGGGTGGTGGTGGAACTTGCGCGAATGTGTTATTCACCGCGCCGAAAGTCAGGAATAAAATCCCGACAATGATTAAGATGTTAAAGGTTGTAGATTTCATTGAGAAATCTCCTTTTGTTATTGGTTTTTGATTGTCCGACACTGTTTGTGCCGGTGTTATTTGTATTTTAATTTTCAAGTTATGATACCATAGAATTAAAAATCTGTCAAGCTTGCGCTTTAGCTCATTGAAACTGCAACCGTAGTACTAGCGGTTAGCTCATAAATAG
>JBBTZY010000096.1:0-4675 GCA_038061115.1 Patescibacteria group bacterium
CCCACACTTACTCCGTGATCCATTCCTTCCATACCAAAAACCACCCCGAAACTCGCGAAGAAAATTACTAAAGCTAAAATAAAACTAGTTAAATAACGCATAATAACTATTTACTTTCCTTACCATGAGTTGAAGTAGCCCGATGCCTTAATCCACTCTCTAACCAACCCTTAGCCCAACCTTTCCAAAAATCAGTATTGGTACGATCCTCCGTTTTATTAACTTTAAACTTATCAACTCTATCTCTAACATAATCGTAATTAATTCCAACTTGTCTCAATGCTGCTCCTGAAATATGTCTTTCATATTTATTCACCACCCCAACTATACCATCAACAAGTTTTTCAATTTTTTTTACATTACTTTCATTACGAAATATATCCTCACCATTTTTCAAATCTCCATTTTTTTTAAAAAACTCTTCAAATTCCTTAAATTGAACTGAATTTATAACTTTTTTTTCTGCCGTACCTCCTAACTTTGAAAAAAAACCGCTTGACTTATGGTTATCCTCTAGTAATTCTTTAAATTCTTTAAACTTATCTGAACGTCTCCAATCATACGATGGTATGGATATGTCTTCTGGTAAAGATAATTCCAAGGATTTTAATAATACATCTTTCTCTTTTAATAAATCCTGGCATTTTCTCTCCTGCAACGCACTATCTTCAGCAATTTTATTAATCGCCTCAAAACCACCATTAATAACATCTTCTAATTCTTTTTTGAATTCTTTAGCTTTATCAAATTCTTTATTAAATTCATTGGCTTCAATTTTCATTTTTCCTAAAACTTCTGGGTCTTTATCGGCTTCAGCTAATTGTCCATCAATTGACTTAATAAGTTTATCAAAATTTTCTATTTTTTCTTTGACTTGTAGATAATGAGCTTGGTCTAGCTTATTCATTTTATCAACCTCAACATTAGCGCCATAGCCAGCCAATAATTCATCAGCTTCATTTTTTTTAAGAAACAATTCTTCTTGTTTTTTTCGTAAATCAGGAATGGAGCTAAATTTTTTATCAACATTAGCGGCCCGCTGTTTTTTAAGTTCCTCAAAACCACCCTTCTCTTGATCAATTTCCTGGCTTATGGCCTCTAAATTTAAACCCTGCTCTGTACTAGACATAAAAAAAATTGGTTAATAATGAAGTGATTTTAATTAAATCACGGATTAGTGCTAAAATAAAGGAAATAATCAATAAAACTTATACCTTAAATTTTAACCCTAATCTATGCTAATTAAAAAATAAAAATTAAAACCAAATTGTTATAATAAACTACCCAAAAGAGTCACCCAGAATGAATTTAATACTTTCATCAAACCTTGTCTAACTCGCGCCAAAAGTCGACAACCTAAGATATCTTAAATCTTAATTCAAAGATACTCCTTTTGGTCTATTTTGACAAATAATTACCAAAAAACAAAACCAGTCGGGTGGAGAAAATATATTAACGCACGTAAGTTAGAGGAACTTGATAGGTTGCGAAAATTATTTACCGACTGGTAAAAATCTACTTGAAAGAACGAGTTTTATTTAAATAATAGGTGACAATACACGCACTAAGATGCTCCAATGGGGATTAGATTGTCTCTATGTAACATCGTACTGCCACCAATTAATTTGAAATAGTTTCAAAATTCGTTTGTCATTCCAGCCCCCGAGCCAGAATCCAAAAAAATCTAACAAATTTGTGGATTCCCGTTTTTCTCTCGGCCATGAGCTCAAGGCCGAATGGCACGGGAGTGACATAACAATTATTTTGAGTAACCTAATTACCACCACTAACAATTGTCACTTTTTCCATTTTAACTTCTGTAATCGGACGATCGCTTCCATCAGTTGGAGAACTTGCTATTTTATCCACTACTTCCAAACCACTAGTTACGCGACCAAAAATTGTGTAGTTGTGTGGCAGTGGAGTATCGGCGTGCATAATGAAAAATTGACTGCCGTTGGTATTCGGGCCGGCATTGGCCATAGCGACTGTACCGCGCACGTAACCACGCTTGTAACTTTCGGTTTCTGGATTTAATTCGTCGGCAAGGGTATAACCTGGACCACCACTACCGGTACCAGTTGGATCGCCACCTTGAATCATAAATCCTTTAATCACACGGTGAAAAATTAAACCATCATAATAACCTTTACCCGCTAAAGTAACAAAATTCTCCACAGTTTTTGGCGCATCGGTTGGGAATAATTCAATTGTAATTACACCTTGATTAGTTTGAATAGTAGCTTGTGACATAGTTTCGGGTTTAATATTATTATCAACCACTGGCGGAAGATTAGTTTCTTCACCGACCGGTGGTGGATTATTGTTATTATTTAAATTAATTGGGGTACTTCCATTATCAAAATTTGTGGCTGGGTTTTCAATATTACTTGCCGCCCACCAAAAAATTAACCCCACCACAATCACACCGACGACTAAACCTAAAATAGATTTTGAATTCATAAAATTAATGAAAATTATTTTTGATTAAGTTTTAAAACATCAGGATATTTATCCCATGGTATAACTACACCGTAAAGAGCTATGTAAATCCCTAAGGATTGAAGAGTTTGTATTGCCCCAACCGCTAGACCAATATTAAACATAGCGTCAGATCTACTAAACTCAGCCGGCAACATAGCACCTGTTAAAATAACTTTTTTATTCTTAATATTTGATAATTTTTCAGCTGTTTTATAAATAGTGTCTGTGCCATGGGTTATAATAATATTTTCATTTTTACAACTAACAACAGCGTCAAAAACTATTTGCCTATCAGCATCAATAAAATCCAAACTATCTTTCTTAACAACTGACATGTTATCAAACTCAAAAGATGGGTTTATTTTTTGAATAATAGAAATAAAAGCCGGATCGCCTATTTCAAAATTATATCCATGCGTATGCTCTGTTGAGGGATAAACCTTATCAATAGTTCCACCTGTTTGAATAAAAGTGATTTTCATATTTATAAGTATAACAAACTTGCTTTTATTAAGCTAGATGAAGAATATTTAACTTATTTTCACTATCTTATAACTAATTTCTTGTCGGGTTGTTTTTATCTTAACCACTTCCCCCACCCTCCGCCCTAATAGCGCCTGCCCGAGTGGCGAGTGGTGAGAAATAATGCCAGTAGCCGGATTGGTTTCGGTGGAACCGAGTATTAAATACTCTCTTTGTTTACCGCCACTTTCCACTGTGACCGTACAGCCCAATTCCACTATCAAACTATTTTTTGATTGTTTAATAATTACTGCGCTGTTTAAATATTTCTCCAATTCTAAAATTTTTTGATTAACCGAACGCAATTTACCCTTCGCCATCGCATAACCAGCATTTTCCGAAAAATCACCCATTTCCCCGAGTCGCTTAACTTCTAGTGCTAAGCCCGGATGACTTTTTTTTAACCTAACCAATTTATCTCTTAATTCGTCAAATTTGCCTTCCGTAAGATTGGGGTCAAGCTTAAGATTAGTATATTTACCAGCTTTTCTAATTGGTGTTTGCATACCCAGAATATCAACTTCGCTCCGCCTAAACAAGCCAAGCGATCGTTGGAGATTTAATAATTAAATTATGATTTAGATTAGAAAACATAGTGAGAGTATTATTTAGGCGGAAGTAAGCTTAAGTGAAGTTGTATTACTGGGCATATAACTATGTTAGCAAAAAATCGCCACTTAGGCGATTTTTATTAGCAGTGTTTAATATATTAAAATTAATTTTTAATATAAAATATACTCAAACAATAATCATTTAAATTAAAAACTAAATTATTTTTGTGATTGTTTAACTTTTATATAATCCTCAATTTTATTAATCCACATAATAGCATTATTTATATCAAATTCTTCAGTATAGAAAGAAAGTTTACCATTAACTATATTTCGTAAATATGATTTTTTGTAACATAATTTATTAAACCCTTCTTTAATTATCACTTACTTAATAATACACAAAACTAAGCTACCTATAATAACTTTTTTATCTCCTCCCAAGTTACGCCCGAGGTTTCCTCAATTTGTTTTAATAAATAATAAAGCACGTCTTTGCGTAAATCCTGATCTACGGTGATTGATTTCTGAGTGCTAATCCAAATAATTTTAACATGATCACCGCGACCACCTTTGTAATTAATTTCAAATCCTAATTTAACTAGGGCTTTAAGAAATTTACGCCGCGAAACAAAACTAGGCAATTCACTACGCGAAGGCATAACCTTCTTCTCCTTGACGCTTTACAGCCGCTTCTTTAGCATAAGCCGAAGGCACTTCAAAAGCTGTTAAAATTGCATCTTTAATTTTATCATCAAGTAAAGCTTGGCTTGGCGCGCTTGTTATAATACTGCCGTATTGAAAATTGGTACTATAAGCCACAAAACTGTTATCTTGTTGTTTTTCGTATTGAAAATTAATCGGACCATAAATACGAAAATAATTATTAAGGTCCAACAAACCTATTGGATAAATCTCATTACCCAAAAGCAATTTCACGATATTATTTTTTAACTCTTTCAAAAACCCCATATAATTTTAACTAATGCTAAATTTAATAGTAAACAATTTTTGCCAATTGATAATAAGATATTATATTACTCGACTCAATGGCTGTCAAGCTTACGCTTTAGCTCATTGAAACTGCAACCGTAGTACTAGCGGTTAGCTCATAAATA
>JBBTZY010000097.1:0-1013 GCA_038061115.1 Patescibacteria group bacterium
AATTTTTAAGTTCTTATTATTATCAATAACCTGTTCGATGAATTGTTTGTTAAGGATTAAAGCAATATGTCCCGGCCAAGTAGAACCTGAGCCAAGATTTAGAAGCTGACTGATATTACTAATTAATTTGCAGATAAGAATTATTAGGGCATTCTTCATTTAGTTATTTTATCATTTATTTGATTATTTGTCGGATTTGCTTATTTATTTATTTCAAAATTTTACATACTTTTTAAAATTTTGATCCTCTCCTCAATCGGCGGGTGGGTTGAGAACAAACCAACAAACCAAGAAGAGTTTTTTTTCTTGAATGGATTATCAATAAAAAGGTGAGCGGTTGAGGAGGCGACTCGCTTTAAGGGTTGAGGGTTATTTTTTAACTTTTCTAAAGCCCTGGCTAAGCCTTCGGGGTAACGGGTTAGGAGGGCTGCTGACGCGTCGGCCAAATATTCCCGTTTTCTGGAAATTGCCAATTGAATTATTGTAGCAATTATTGGGGTTAAAATTAAAGCGACTATAAACAAGACTAAAAAGATTGGATTGCGATTACCTCTCTCATCATTATTAGATCCCCTTCCCCACAGCATATTTCTAATAACCAAATCAGAAATTAAAGCCAGAGTTCCAACAAGAACGGCCACAATTGATGCCAAAAGGATATCGAAATTTTTAACATGGCTCATCTCATGGGCGATGACACCCTCAAGTTCGGTCCGGTCCATAATTTCTAAAAGACCTGTGGTTACGCAGATAACGGCGTGTTTTGGGTCGCGACCGGTGGCAAAAGCATTGGGTGACGGATCATTGATGACATATAGTTTTGGCATGGGCAGACCTGCGGCCAAACATAAATTTTCTGTCACCGTATAGAAGTTGAAGTAAGTTTTTTTGTTAGCAATTTTAGCCCCCGTTGTCATAAGAACCAGTTTATGACCATAAAAATAACTACCGACCGAAGAAGCGAAGGAAATAAAAAAGCCTAGAAAAAAATAGCCCCAGGGAGAGCCAAAATA
>JBBTZY010000098.1:0-1839 GCA_038061115.1 Patescibacteria group bacterium
CCTTTTTACCACTTATTTGGATACTAAACTATCACACTATTTGACAAGGAGCCCTTCTACCAAATCGCCATCCTTATATAATTCACTGGCAACCTTGGCATTAATTATACAAGGAATATTTAATTCCCTTGCAAGTATGGCGGCGTGGCAAAGTGAGCCACCCTCATCAGTCACTACTGCGCTGGCTTTACGTAGTGCTTGAAAAACATCAGGCGTAGTCATAGGTGAAATCAATATCTCACCCTGTTTCATATTTTTGACATCTTTTTTCATTCTAATAATTCTTACCTTACCTGTAGCCCGACCACTATTTGCCACCGATCCTTTGATTAAATAATTTTTGGGCTTAGCGAATAATTCTAATTCCATACGAAATTGTTTGACAAATTGATTTAATTCGATAATATCCGCAAATTGACCAGGTATGAGAATAAAATTATTTAATCTACGTTTTAGAATTACACCACTTGGTGGCGTACCCAAAAATTCGTCAGTCATAAGAGTGGTTTCATAACCGTGAAATTTTGGAAATTTATTTAAAATTCTTTTTCGAACAATCTTATCATTGGTATCAAAAATAGTATCAGTATCTCTAACATTAACAAATTTATTTTTTAATCTCTTTTCAGTTCTACTATCTAAAATTCCATACCAAATAATAGAAAAAATGCTTATGGTGTCAAAAAGTTTACTAACATACAAATGATTTGGCATTTTGTCATTTTTCAATTCGGCCACCAGTTTTTTATACTGCTTCAATAAATTATTAAAAAAACTTGGATCATTTTTTTTGGTACGTATTGCGTCAATTATACTTTTGATAAAATCCTTATTTTCCCAAACTTCAATAATTCCATTATTAAAGCGAAAAAAATTCGGCCAAACTACTGGACTTGATAAACCTAATTTTCCCCACAATCCTTTTGATAAGGCATAATACCACGCCTCCTCCATTATGATGGAAAAATCTCTGGTGTATGCTTTTACGAATTTTGGATATGAATTCATATTATTTTTCTCACAATCCCCTTATTAGCGTCAACTTCTACCAAATCGCCATCTCTAAAAATTTTCGTGGCGAATTTTGTTCCAATAACACACGGTTTTTTCATTTCTCTTGCTACGATAGCGGCGTGAGAAGTAATACCGCCTTGGTCGGTAACAAAACCCTTAGCTTTAACCATTGCGGGTAATAAATCTGGCGTGGTAGAAATAGTAATCAAAATATCGCCATTCTTAACTTTTAGTAAATCCTCAAGCCCAAAAATTAGTTTCGCATTACCGCGAGCCACACCCACATACGCAGAATGACCATGTAGTATGTTGCCAGTAATTTTCTTCTCTTTTATTATGAATTTGTTGCAAACTCTAACAATTTTACTAGGTGAAACAAATTTTCTTTTTCCATTATCTATAATTTCCAACATTAGTTTGCGTCTGGACAAAATCGCTACCATATCAAGATTCTTGCCATTTATTAAATCTACAATCTCTTCTATTCTTGCATATCGAAAAAAATAAATTGGCTGGTAAAATCTTTTACCTAATTCTTGAAAAACTAAATCAAAAGTATATTGAATTTTATGCCTAACATTTACCCGGTAAGCTTTTGTAAACATCAAAATCCTCGCGCATTTAAAAAGGTATTTTTCGTGTTTTGTCAGCGCAAATTTCTCTTCTAGACCTGCTTGTTCCTTTTTTATTTTTCTAAAATTATTTAAATGTTCGACTAATTGCTCATTAATTGTTTTTGTCGACAATATAGCCTTGATTCTTTTCACGAAATCATTTTCTGTCCAAATTGGTCCTTGAAATCCGTAATTTAACCAACTATATTTT
>JBBTZY010000099.1:0-1013 GCA_038061115.1 Patescibacteria group bacterium
TTCGCTCAAGCTTACGCCAAACTATAACTTAATTATGCTATCTTCTCAAAATTATAATCTAATCATTAACTACACAACTAATCTACGCTTTATTTTGGCGTAGCGAAGTTGATATTCTGGGTATGGAAATATTAAATGTTACAACTCGCGTAGCTGAGCAAACTACCAATAATTTGCGTTCTAGTGGTCAAATTCCGGCTGTAATTTACGGTCATGGCTTAAAACCCGCAGTTGTGTCGGTGGAAAAAATTGCTTTTGGTAAAGTTTGGCGCTCAGCTGGCGAAAGCACTTTGATTGATTTAATGCTTGATAGTAAAGAAGCGGTTAAAGTTTTAATTCAAAGTGTGCAAAAAGATCCGGTTAAGGGCACGGTTGATCATGTTGATTTTCATCAAATTAGAATGGATGAAAAGTTAACTACTGAAATTCCTTTGAAGTTTGTTGGTGAAGCGCCGGCTGTAAAAGAATTCGGTGGTATTTTGGTACGCAATTTAGATCACTTGAAAGTAGAATGTTTACCTAAAGATTTGGTACATGAAATTGAAGTAGATACCGCCTTACTCAAAGAATTAAATCATAGTTTACTAGTGAAAGATATTAAATTACCAGCTGGTATTAAAGTTTTAATGAAAGACGATGAAATGATAGCCACCGTAATTCCACCTCGCACTGAAGCCGAACTTGATTCTATTAAGTCAGAAGTTAAGGAAGATGTTAGCCAAATTCAAAAAGTAGAAACCAAGAAAGCCGATGAAGAAGCAGGTGATGATAAAAAATCAGAAGCTAAAAAATAATCTAAATTTTAAAAACTCTCTCGCTCTACCGCGAGGGAGTTTTTGTTTATAAATTTTTTGTAGTACGTTATGATAATTCAAGTCGTAAAACTCTGGGGCGGTTAGCCAGGTCGTTTACTACCTCAATTCGGCTATTAGGAAATAATTCAGTAGCGTGGTTTTTTAATTGTTCAGCTGTAGGTGGATGTAGTTCTAGGAATATAGCTTGTGGTTTAACTG